>DASTTJ010000344.1:0-15309 GCA_035760205.1 Steroidobacteraceae bacterium
CGGCGCCATGTGCAACACCGCCAATGGCGTCGCGAACTCCACCCACATCCTGCCGTTGTTGCGCCAGGGCCTGAAGTCGATGGCGCACGAACGCCCCGTCACGGCCATTGGCGTCGCGGAAACCGTGACCGTCACTCCGGACGGCCAGGCGCCATCGCAGGCCATCAAAGTGCTTCTCGAACACCACCGGGGCCTGACAATGGCCCTCTATCTGCCCTTTGCGCAGGACATCTCGGGCGACATCAAGTTCGGTTCGACGCTGTCGATGTTCGTTCAGCCCGAAATCAACCCCTGGGACGAAGACTGAGCTGCCGGGAATTTCTCCCCGGCAGCTCACGCCACACGCTGGTAGTTAGAGCGATCCTTGCCCGCCTACCAGGTATACAGACTCGCCCACGGATACGTGCCCGCGGTCACCGCGAAGTAGTAATAACCATCCGATGAGCGGGTGACCGGCAACTGGCCGCAGTTACGCGGCTCGCCTCCCACCGTGAGCGTGCGCCCAGCGAAGTTCGAACAGCCCCAGCCATTCACCGTGTTGCTGGTGCGATAACAGGCCGCGCCGGTGGTGTTGAAGTTGCCCGTGTTGTTCGTGAACGTGACCGGGTTCGCGCACGTTGTCCCGGTTCCGCTCGTGTTGAACGTGGCCGTCACGTTGCGTGCCGCGGTCATCGATGTCGTGCAAGCGCCGGTGCCGGTGCACGCGCCACTCCAGCCGGCGAACGTCGAGCCGCTCGCCGCCGCCGCGGTCAGCGTCACCGACGTGCCGCTCGAGTAGTTTGCGCTGCAGGTGGTTCCGCAAGCGATGCCGGCGGGCATCGAGGTGACGGTGCCCGTTCCAACGCCAGCCCTGGTGACCGTAAGCGCAAAGGTGGTGGCGGTGCTGTTGAAGGTCGCAGTGACCGCACGCGCCGCGGTCATGGACACTGTGCAGACTCCCGTGCCCGTGCACGCGCCTGCCCAGCCCGCGAATGTCGAGCCGCTGTCCGCTGCCGGAGTGAGCGTCACGGACGCGCCGCTCGTGTAGCTTGCGCTGCAGGTGGTTCCGCAATTGATGCCCGCGGGCGACGAGGTGACGGTGCCAGTGCCAGTACCGTTCTTCGTAACCGCGAGATTGAATGAGCCCACCGGCCCTGAAACGAACGGCGACAGTACGTTGCCACCGATCACCGTCTGCGCGATGCCCGGGCCCTGCCACGAGACGGCGAAGTGATCGCCGCCGGTGGCTTCCTTGTGCAACACCTCGATGTAGTACTTCTGGCCGGCGGTCAGGTTGATCGCTGCCGAGCGCTGCGTTGGGAACTTGCCCCACTCGCGCGGGTTCGTCCATTCCGCCACGTACGCGATCCGCGTCGCATTGGCAGGATTGTCGCTGGTGCTGAGCAGCAGATCGCCGCCGTCGTCGCTGGCCAGCGTGAACGTATACGCGCCTGAGATGAGCGGGTGAATGTAGCCGCGAATGCGGGCGCCATAGTTGTCCGCGATATTGGTCGCGCCCTCGAGCGATGTGAGTTGTTCACTGCCCGTCGGACTTGCCGGATAACTCGCATTGGACGTCAGGCTCTGCACCGTCGTGCCAGTGACGTTCAACCAGTACTCACGCAGGATCGACCCGGTGCCGCCGCTTCCCGTCGGAATGAAGTTGGCCGTCACGCTGGTGTTCGCGAGCATGTTGATCGAGATGGGGTTGGTTGCCCCGCTCGCGCCGCCCGTCCAGCCCGCGAACTGGTTGCCGGACGCCGGAACCGCCGTGAGCGTCACGGACGTTCCGCCAGGGAAGCTGCTGCCAGTCGGATTGCGGGTCACCGTGCCCAAACCATTCACGGTGGTCGTGAGCGTGTAGGTCTGACCCGGGTTCCCAACCTGCGCGCCAGTCAGGATGGCGGTGAGCGCGGCCTGATCGACAATGGCGCCGGTGCTGCGGTTGAACAGCGCGAAGCCGTTGGCCGCACTCGGGAGGACGCCGTTGTCCCAGTAGTAAGTCTTGATGCCGTTGTTGAACGCGGCCTTGTTCACGTAGTTGAGATAGAACGCGCGCGACTCGAGGTTCAGGTTCGGGCGCGTGGCCACACCGTATTCACCGATGATGACCGGGACGCCCTGGGCAACCCACCTCGCGCGCACCTGGTTGAACAGGTCGTCGTGATAGGCCTCCTGGGCCCAGGTGCAATTGCCCTGGCTCGGATACGGCGCGCCCCAGTAAAGGCAGGGACCGCTCTGGTTCAGCGTGTAGTCATAGGGATCATAGTGATGCACCTCGACTATCAACCGGCTGGCGATGGTGTCGGTGGGCAGCGAGAAGTAGTTCAACCCGTGCGATATGTTCGTGTTGTAGGTCTGTACCACGAGCGTTCGTGAGGCGTTGTTGCCGCCCGTCGCGCGTACCGCGTTCACGAAGGTCTGGTTGTACGACTGCTGAACCGTGATGTGTTCGCTGGTCGGCGTGTTGTAGTCCGCGCGCACCTCGTTGGTACCGGCGAACAACATCCGCTCGTTGTAATTCCTGAAGGTGTTGGCGATCTGCGTCCAGAAAGCCGCCTGCCGCTCATTGTTCGCAACCTGGTTCGCGAACAGCGGGTGTTCCTCGAGCCATCCACCGTCCCAGTGGATGTTGAGGATCACGTACATGTCCTGGTTGTACGCGTAGTCGACTACCTGCTTGACGCGCGCCATCCAGGTGGCGTCGATCGTGAGCGATCCTGCCGGATTGGTGTGGCAATTCCAGGCGGCCGGAATGCGGATGGAATTGAATCCCGCCGCCTTCACGGAGTTGATGAAAGCCTGGCTGACGGCCGGATTGCCCCACGCGGTTTCACCGCACTGGGCTTCGAGCGTATTACCGAGGTTCCATCCAACCGTGATCTGGCTCGCCACCTGCGGCGCGGTCGGTAGAGTCTGTGCGAATGCGGAAATGGACGAGAAGAGCAACGCAAAACATGCGGCTGCCCTCCGCCATTTCGCAGCGGAAAGTCTGCGAAGCGACATGAGAAGTCCCCCTGTAGTGATCAATCCATCGAGAGTGCGGCCGCGACACCAAGCTCCCACTCGAGTGTCCGCCGAACCTGCGCGGATTTATGCACTGACGAGATCACTAATGCAATGCCGTTTTACGGGAAAAATCGGCCGGGTGGCCCGAGCTCGCTTGCTGCCCTGCGATTCGCGGTATTCTTTGCGCCCGTTACCGCTACCTTCCTCTAACAACCCGTGCGAACCCTTGTTTACTCCGCGATTGTCTGGCTCGCTGTCACAGCGAATGTCCAGGCCGCCTCCATCCCCGTCGTCGATACCAGCCTCTCACCCCAGAGTGCCTATGCCGCGCGGAAGTTAGGTGAGGTGCTCAACGGTGTTTCGGCCAGCGACGGTTTTCGCGTCACGCTGAAGACTTCATCGAAGTCCCTGAACCCGGAAGCGTTCACGATTGCTCCCGATGGAATGAACATCGTCATTACCGGAGCCGACGCGCGCGGCCTCATCTACGGCGCGCTTGCGCTGCGTGAGCAGCTGCTGAATGGGACGCCCATCGGGAAAATCACCGCGACGAAGGAGCAACCTGCACTCCCCTTTCGCGGCATCAAGTTCAACACGCCGTGGGACACTTATCGGCCGAGCTCGGCGCTGGATCAGCACTACGACACCGCGCGCAATCTGAAATTCTGGGAAGACTGGTTCGACATGATGGTCGAGAACCGTTTCAACGCGTTCACGCTGTGGACCATGCATCCGTTCACTTACATGGTGCGGCCGAAGCACTTTCCCGAAGCCAGCAAGTGGTCGGACGCGGAGTTCGCCGAATGGCAGCGCTTGTACCGTGAGATCTTTCGCATGGCCAAGGAGCGCGGGCTCGACACCTATGTGGTGTTCTGGAGCATCTTCGTGAGCGAGGAATTCTCGAAGACGCAAAATGTGGCCAGGCAGAATTTCTACCCGCACTACTACGTGCCCGGCGACACCTCAGACGTCACCAAGCGTTATCTGCGCGAGAGCGTCACGCAGATGCTCGAGGAATACCCGGATCTCGACGGCATCGGTGTGTCACACGGCGAAGGCATGGCGGGCATGACACCGCTCGAGCGCCAGCAGTTCGTGGACGAGGTGTATATCGCGGGCGCGCTGAAAGCGAAGCGCGCGCGACCCGTGAAACTCATTCATCGTGTGCCGTTTTCGTCCGGGCTCTCCTCCGGGCCGGGCGTCAGCAAGGACGTCGAGCAGGTCACGCGCACGGCGATGGAAAAACTCGGCAACCAGTTCTCCGGGCCCATCTGGGTCGAGATGAAATTCAACTGGTCGCATGGCCACTCCACGCCGAAACTGATCAAGGTGCACGGCGGCGCGCTGGGCAACACCTACTTCAGGCCCCGGCCTTCGAACTACAAGGTTGTCTGGCAGGTGCGCAACGAAGACTTCTTCGCGCTGCGCTGGGGCGTGCCGGATTTCATCCGCCAGCACATCGCGCTCAACGGAGTGGAGGACTATATCGGTGGCTACTTCGTCGGCTCGGAGACTTATATCCCCGCGCTGGACTACTTTACGGCGGTGACCAAACCTGTCGATTGGCAATGGGCGTTTCAGCGTCAATGGCTGTTCTACAAACTCTGGGGCCGCCTGCTGTACGACCCGAAGACACAGGATTCCGTCTTTCAGGCCGAATTCACGCGCCGTTACGGCAAGCGCGGCCAGAATCTGCTGCAAGCCTACGCGCTCGCCTCGAACACACAGATGCGCCTGGCATCGCTGTACGACTCGCGCTGGGACTTCACTCTTTATGGCGAGGGAATGCTCGCATTGCAGGGTGAGCACACCAACTACATCGGTGTCGACGCGCCCATCAATCAGCCCACGATGGACCCTGCGTACGTGGCGGTCGCAGACTTCGTCAAGACCACGCGCGCCGGGAAAACTTACGGCACCGATCGCATCACACCGCTGCAACTCGCCGACCTGCTCGAGCGCGACTGTCTAGCGGCGATCCGTCTCGTGAACGGGATCGATACTGACGACAACGCCTCGCTGATGTACGAAGTGGCGGATATCGAGGCCTGGACTCAACTCGGGCTTCACCTGGCGAACAAACTGCGCGGTGCGGTGGCGCTCGCCACCTATCGCGCCTACGGCGACGAAGAGGTCAAGATGCGCGCCATCGGCTATCTCCAGAGCGCTCAGGCCAACTGGAGCCTGCTGAGCGCCAACACCCGGCCCATCTACCGCGACATGAAGCTCACGCACTACAACGGCAACTCGTTCGATGCGAATCCCGACAACCTGTTCCACTGGGACCGGGTCCGCAAGGAAGTCGAAAAGGACGTCGCCGCTGCCGTTGCCGCCACCGGACCCGCTCCTGCGCGCTGAGACCTTGACCTTGCCGTCGCGTCCCGAACCGCTGTGCGGGGCTCATCCGAAATGAAAAGGACCGGCGTTTCCGCCGGTCCCGTCCGCCTGTACTGGCGCGCCGGATCAGTTCACGTCGAAGCGATCCGCCATCATCACCTTGTTCCAAGCCGTGACGAAGTCGCTCGCGAACTTCTGCTTCGAATCATCCGAGGCGTAGAACTCCGCGACGGCACGCAGCTCGGAGTTGGAACCGAAGATCAGGTCCACCGGAGTCGCGGTCCACTTCACCTTGCCCGTGGCGCGGGCGCGTCCTTCGTACAGGCCCTCGGCGCCCGCGGCCTTCTTCCACTCGGTGGACATGTCTACGAGGTTCACGAAGAAGTCGGTGGACAACGTGCCCGGTCGCGCGGTGAACACGCCATGCGATACGCCACCCGCGTTCGCGTTCAGCACGCGCAAACCACCCACCAGCGCCGTCATCTCCGGTACCGAGAGATTCAGCAACGCCGCGCGCTCGACCAGCGCTTCGGCGGGCGGACGCTCGTACCCGGCGTTGAGGTAGTTGCGGAAGCCGTCCGCCTGCGGCTCGAGCACCGCAAACGAGTTCGCATCGGTCGCCGCCTGCGTGGCATCGGTGCGGCCCGCCGTGAAGGGCACTTTGACGTCGTAGCCCCCGTCACGCGCGGCCTTCTCGATGGCCGCCGCGCCGCCTAACACGATGACATCGGCCAGCGACACCTGCTTCTTTCCCGCCTTGTAGTTGAAATCCTTCTGCACTTTCTCCAGCACGCCCAACGCGCGCGCCAGTTCCCGCGGGTCGTTCGCCGCCCAGTCCTTTTGCGGAGCCAGGCGAACGCGCGCACCGTTGGCGCCACCACGCTTGTCCGTATCGCGATAGGACGCCGCCGAGGCCCACGCCGTGCGAACAAGCTCCGGCACTGTCAGGCCTGAGGCCAGGATCGAGCTCTTCAGCTTCGATACGTCCGCGGCATCGATCGTCTGGTAGTTAGCCGCCGGCAGCGGGTCCTGCCAGGTAAAGGTGTCCTTCGGCACCGACGCACCCACGTAACGCGAGGCCGGGCCCATGTCACGATGCGTGAGCTTGAACCAGGCACGCGCGAAGGCAACCTCGAACTCCTGCGGATTCTCGAGCCAGCGCTGCGTGATCTTGCGATACGACGGGTCTTCCTTCAGCGCAAGATCCGTCGTCAGCATCACCGGAGCATGGCGCTTCGTCGGATCATGAGCGTCGGGCACCATCTGATCCGCAGCGCTGCCTTTTGGCTTCCATTGCTTGGCGCCGGCCGGACTCGCGGAGAGTTCCCATTCGAAACCGTAGAGATTCTGCAGAAAGTTGTGCGTGAACTGCGCCGGCGAAACCGTCCACGCACCTTCCAGCCCGCTGGTCACCGCGTCGACACCCTTTCCCGTGCCGCACTTGTTTTGCCAACCCATCCCTTGTGCTTCGAGGTTCGCGGCTTCCGGATCCGCGCCCACACACTTTTCCGGCTTGTGCGCGCCGTGCGCCTTGCCAAAGGTGTGACCGCCCGCGATCAGCGCGACAGTCTCTTCGTCGTTCATCCCCATGCGGCCGAAGGCTTGACGAATGTCGCGCGCCGCAGCGAGAGGATCCGGATTGCCCAGCGGGCCTTCCGGGTTCACGTAGATCAGTCCCATCTGCGCCGCACCGAAGGGCTTGCCCAACACGCGATCGCCGGTGTGACGCTTGTCGCCCAGCCATTCTCCTTCCGGACCCCAGTTCACTTCCTCCGGCTGCCACTCATCGGCGCGGCCGAAGGCAAAGCCAATCGTCTTGAATCCCATGTCCTCCATTGCCAGCGTGCCGGCGTAAACCATGAGGTCCGCCCAGGAGAGCGAATTGCCGTATTTCTGTTTGATCGGCAATAGCAGCCGGCGCGCCTTGTCGAGACTGGCGTTGTCAGGCCAGGCGTTCAGCGGCGCGAAGCGCTGCATGCCACCATCACCGCCACCTCGGCCGTCGATCGCGCGGTAGGTGCCCGCCGCGTGCCACGACATGCGGATGAAGAAGGGGCCGTAGTGCCTGTAGTCCGCCGGCCACCAGTCTTGCGAGGTGCGCATCAGTTTCTTCAGGTCCGTATTTAGCGCGGCGACGTCCAGCTTCCTGACGGATTCCTTGTAGTTGAAATCCCGCCCCATCGGGTCTGCCGAGGTCGCCGACTGACGCAACGGCTCCAGGCTCAGTCTGTTAGGCCACCAGTAATTATTGTCAGGAACCTGTTGGCGGTCTGTGGCGTGCGCGGCCGCGCCGATGGCACACAAGGTCGCGATCGATACGGCCTGCGTGAAGTGGTTGGGTTTGTTCATTGGATTCCCTGGTTGATCCCCGCGCGGTTGCGCGGGCTGCAGGGAATCTAGTCGTTGGCTTAGACCGGTTCTAATGACTGCTTTCGATTGGATCGATAGATCGCGTCGATCGTGTCTCTGGACCACTTTTCCCCGCGCCTACCCCTGGTGTCAAAATCAACCTGACCCTCTACTTGCGAGTGGTCCGCGAGAACGAGCGGGTTACACCGCGTGCACGAATCGAAGCCGGGAGCCGCCGCGTGAAAGTCATCATCAACATCGACGTACCCGAACTTGGCGCAGCCATCGCGTTCTACACCGCCGCGCTCGGGCTCACGCATTCGCGCACGCTGGACGACGACGTGGCCGAGCTCACGGGTGCGTCCGCAAAACTCTATCTTCTGAAGAAGGACGCCGGCTCAGCTGCGGTCAAGGCGCCACTCCTCGCGCGCGACTATGACCGCCACTGGACCCCGGTGGATTTCGACCTGGTAGTGCCCGACGTGGACGCGGCCGCGGCACGTGCTCTGTCCGCGGGCGCCCGCCAGGAAACCGATCACGTGAACTGGCACGGTTCACGCTGCATCAGTTTCGGCGATCCTTTCGGCCACGGCTACTGCGAGGACTGAAGGCAGCGGGCTGCGGGCCAGTCCATTGACCCGCGTACCCGCCTCCTATCTCAAGCTGCTTCCCTCAGCTCACAACGAATCGAGAAACGCCAGCACCTGGCTCTGTTGAGCCGGAGTCAGTGCGTTGTAGGCCGTTCTCACCGCGGCCGCTTGTCCTGCGTGTCGCGAGATCGCTTCCTGCCTGGTGAACGACAACCCGTCGTGCATGAGCCGGTTGCGGGTCCGCACGGCCCACAGCGGCGCGGTACGAATCTGATTGGCGGTGGATGCGAACTCCGGTCCCGGCAGCAATGGAATGCCATCACCCGTGCCGATGTCGTGCAGCAGGAAATCGCTGTACGGATGGATGATCTTGTTTCCCACTGCATCACGTACTCGCAATGCTCCACCGTTGATGCGCGTTCCCGGCGCCGCAGTGCGAATCGTCGGTGTGTGACAGGTTCCGCAGCCCACGGAGTTGAATAGAGCCTCGCCAGCACGAACCACCGAGTTGATCGCGCCCCGGGGTGGTGCTTTGGTCGCTCGCATGAAATTGGCGAACGCCACAACATCGATTCCGTCATCTTCCGGGTCCGCCACCGGATCGAATGGAGTACCGAATCCAACGTTGCGACCCAGCGAGGTGTTTTCATCGGGCAGTAGCGGCGTGGTGATGCCCATCTCGTTGAGGTAAGCATCAGCCGCGAACGACTCCAGGCTGGCGTGCTGGCTCTTCCACCCGAAGCGGCCTATACGCCGCGCGTTGTTGGCCTCGAGAACCGCCACTTCCACGGCATTGCCACGCATCGACGCGGGTTGGGCATCACGGATGGCCATCAGGGTTCCGTTGGCAATGGCCTCGACGAAGCCGCCGCCGAGCAGGTTGGTAGAAACGCGGAAAGTGCTCACGCTGTCTTCGAAAGGTACATTTTCGAAGATGTCAGGATGCGTCGAACGCGACTGGATCAGCGAGCCGCCAATCGACTCCACACACTGTGTGAGTTCGATGCGTCCGGTGCGATGCTCCGTCACCTGGCTCGCCCCGCCAGTCACGATGTTCTGATGGCATTCGCGGCAGGCCTGGGCGTTATACGTCGGGCCCAGTCCATCGGCGACCCCTTCAACTTCCTCAAAGATGAATCGATTGTCATTGAAGGAACGCAACGGGACGACCGTGTCTTCGTCAATGGTGTCGAATGCCGGCCCCTGCGGGTCAAAACCATTGGTGCGATTGTCGAAAGCCGCAGGTGCCTCGCGAAAGATCATGAGACCCCCAGCGGATTCCCCCGGCATCGCGAGCGTGCCGACGGCAGGTGTCTCCAGGGCGCTGGATTCCGGATCTACTCGAAGTGTCGATGGTGTGAAACGGTGAACATTCGCACTGGGCGCGGATGTCTGAGCTGCAGAATTCCCGCTGGCCGCGGCCAGCAGCATTGTTACGACCGTGGCGGATGCCGTGGTGGTAGTTAGTCCACGATGGGTTGAGAGCATGATGATCTCCTGTCCTTAGGAGTTGATTCCCCAGGTCCGCGCACTGATGGCGCAGTACCTTCCCTAGTCGTGCGGACCATGCTCCCGCGACACCGTAGGAGCAAACTGACGCCAGACGCGGACAGCGCCTACAACCGCCGATACCTACGAACAACAGGCGTGAGTTTTGAGCAACGCGCCTTCAGGCGTCGAGTTTGGCGAGGGCACGGCGTGTGGCGAAGTGCCGGTAACTTTCGACGAGGAACTCGCGCAGCTCGCGCTCGTTCACGCTCCCGGACGCATCGAGCGCGATCCAGCCGTTGTGGCCCATGTACGGCGGGATGCGGAAGCGAGGGTCCATTTCGAGTGGTCCTTGCCGCTCGATGCCCACCCAGAACTGCGCGGTGAGACCTTTGCCATAGTCGTACATCATGGCGAAACTGCGTTTGCCCACGCGCCACACCGGCGACCCGAACTGAATGCTCTCGTCGGTTTCAGGCAACGCGAGGCAAATTCTACAAAGACGTTCGCGCAGCTTGAGTGCCTTCGGGGCCTTGAGCCGGTCGATCTCGGCGGGCTTCATCGCCCGTGTCGGCGCGGCTACGGCAGGCGGCTTCGGTGCTTGCGCCCCCAGACGCGCCGGCGAACTGTTGATGTACGCCATGTGCACGAGCTCGATCACTCGCTTCCAGGAGAAACCGCGATTGAGCTCGACGCCGATCCAGCCCGAGGGCCCGACGTATTGCGGCTTGAAGATGTGCTTCGGAGCGGACGCGATGAGCCGCGACTGCTCGATCGCGGGCGTGTTGAGCCACAGGGCAACGTGCCCATCGCCATGGTGGTTGAGCGCGAATATCGCGAATACCTTGCCCTTGCGCGCACCCTCACGGGCACGAAAGTTGGGCGAGCCGTGGGATTCGAATTCCTCCGCGCCAGGGAACGCGAGGCAAAGCTCGCGCACCGCCTTTGGAATTGAACCCTTTTTGTCAGCCATCGCAGAAGGCGAGTTTTTTCGTGTCGTAGCCTTTGCCGAAGTTGAAGACCATCACGGGCCCGAGATCGATGACTTGCTTCGCGGTGGCCAGGTGGATGGACACGCTGCTCTTCTTTTCGCCCATGGTGGCGCTGGCGACTCGAAAGGCGCAGTAGCTTTTCCATTCTCCGGAGATTTTTGCGGTCGTCTCCAGCACCGAGTTGTACGGCGGGCCCGCGAACTGGATGCGCGCGGTCAGCGAGCTGCCTCCTTCGGCGGGCTCTTCGGCACGCACGAAGTAATGGAGCATGATCACATCGCCTTCATTGATGGCGCCGGCGATCGGCGAACTTGCCTGCACGTCCCACGGATTCGCGCTCTTGCTCGCCCTGACACGGAATGCGTATCCACCGAGAACATCGGCTTTGATGACTTTCGACTTCGGCTTCTCCGGCTGGATAAACCAGGTGCCGTTGGTTTCCTTGTTGATCATCCGGCTTTCCAGGTCTTCTTCGGCGATGGCCACCGAACCCAACGCAAAGCCTGCCAGCAGATAAGCCCAGACCCTCATGCGATCCCCCTGTTTTTCGCTTTAGTTTTTCAGGTACGTATCGAAGAAATCCATCGTCCGGTTCCACGCCAGTTTTGCAGCGGGCGCGTTGTAGCGTGCGGCGCTCGCGTCGTTATGAAAGCCGTGCTGGGTGCCGGGATACATATTGAGGCTGTACGGTACACCCACCGCATCGAGCGCGGCACGGAATTCCGGAATGCCGGCATTGATGCGCTCATCAGAGCCCGCGTAGTTGAGCAGCACGGGCACTTTGAGCCGCTGGGTCTCGTCGGTGCTGAGCTGTCGGCCATAGAAACACACGGCCGCATCCACGCCTTCGGCCTCGATGGCAGCGCGCAACGCGAGGCCGCCGCCGTAGCAGAAGCCCACGGCGCCGATCTTGCCGTTGCACTGCGGATGCTTGCTGAGCCACGGAACCGCCGCGAGTACGTCACCCGCGATGCGGGCGGGATCCTGTTTGGCGAACAGGTCGCGCGCGGCTTCCTGGTCTGCCGGCGCACCACCGGCAACCGACAGGCCATCGGGCGCGATCGCGATGTAGCCACCGAGGGCGGCGCGGCGCGCTACGTCTTCGATGTGCTCGTTGAGGCCGCGGTTTTCATGGATGACGAGAATGGCGGGGAGCAACTCGCCCTTCCTGAGCTTGCGCGGGAGTGCGACATACGCCTTGACGGGACCCTGGGGCCCCGCGAATTCGATCTTTTCGGCGTTGAGCCGCTTGTCGCCGGGCTCGATCTGCCGGGCTTGCGCGTAGTTAGGCTCGATGAACGGCAGGATGGCCATCGCCGCGGCCGAGCCGCCCGCGATTGACGCGAGGCGCATCATGAACTCGCGTCGCGGCAACGCCGTATGAACGTACTCGTTGTACAGGTCGATGATGCGGCGATCGACAGCCATGGCCCTACTCCCAGTAGACGTGCTTTTTCAGCTCCGACAACGGCACGCAGCCGTGGTACGCCGTCGGGACCGCAACGTACTCCATATTTTCGGTGATGCCCACTCTGGAGGTGAAGAAGCCCAGCAACGTCAGTTCGCGCGCCATGAGTATGAAGGGCTTTGGATTGCGCTCGCCACCGAGTGCCGTCTCGATCGACTGCTTCACCAACGCCACGCGCTGTGCCGGTTCACGCTCGAGAAACGGCTTGCCGCTCGTCGATGCGGCCGCTGCAAATTCGCGCAGGCCCGCGATGAAGCGCTCCTGCGCATCTTTCGGGTATACCGCGGCCAGCACGGAATCGATGAAGGCGGGTACTCCGGCATCCTTTGCGCCGCTGGTGTCGGTCTTCGGGATGATGATGTCAACGATCTCGGTCACGATGTCCATGTGCGCGGGAGCGGTAAGGAATTTCGGCGCCGCGGCGCTGACCGAAGAATCCTTCGCCGAACAACCCTGCAGGACGGCGAGCGCGGCGGGCACGGATACCGCGCCGCCGAGCATCCACGCAACGCGCCGCAGGACTTCTCGTCTTTGCATCAGATCGTCGTTCATAGGTTGCCCTTTTTGAGTTCATCGACCGCGTGTGCAGCGGCGCGCGCCGTGAATGCCATGTAGGTCAGTGAGGGATTCTGGCAGCCAAATGAAGGCATGAACGAGCCGTCGGTGACGAACACATTCTTACAGGCATGAACCTGGTTGTATTTGTTCAGCACCGATGTTTTCGGATCATCGCCCATGCGCGCCGTGCCACTCTCGTGAATGCTGTTGCCGACGTTGTAGTTGTCGCTGTTCACCTTGACGTTTTTGTAGCCCGCGGCCTCGAGCATTTCCGCCGCGTCGTTGCGCATGTCTTCTTCCATCTTGCGCTCGTTCTCGCGCACGACGGCATTGACCACCAGCAACGGCAAGCCGTGCTTGTCTTTCCTGTCACGGTCGAGCCGCGCGTGGTTCTCGTGGTACGGAAGGATTTCGCCGAACGCCGTCATGCCGACGTTCCAGGGGCCCGGCACCTGCACCGCCTTCTTGAGATCTTCGCCGATGAGCGCGCTGTCGTTGAAACGGTTGTAGCCCGAACGTGCCGCGCGGCCCTGGTAGCCGAAGCCGCGTAGATAGTCGCGTTTGTCGTTGCCGACATTGCGGTAGCGCGGGATGTAGAAGCCGTTCGGCCGGCGGCCGGTGTAGGCAACATCGAGGTAACCCTCGACGCTGGCGCTGGATCCACCCGGCTTGTTGTGGTCCATGATGTTGCAGCCAAGCTCGCCCGAGTCGTTGCCGAAGCCTTTCGGAAAGCGGCTCGAAGTGGAGTTCAGCATGATGTACGCCGAGCCGAGCGCCGATGCGCACAGAAACACCACCTTGGCGAAGTAGTCAGTCTGTTTGCCCGTTTCGGCGTCGAGCACGCGAACACCGGTCGCCTTGCCCTTGTCGTTGTCGTAGATGAGTTCGTAGACGATCTGGTTCGCCATGAGCGTCAGATTGCCGGTCCGTTCTGCCGACGGCAGCGTGGCCGAGACACTGCTGAAGTAGCCGCCAAAGGGACAACCGCGGATGCACATGTTGCGCGACTGGCAGGTGCCGCGCTGCGGACTCTCGTTGTGCGCGAGTGGCGCGGTGAGATTGGCGACGCGGCCGATGATGAGCTTGCGACCCAGCTTTTGATCCAGACGCTGCTTGAAATCGACCTCGACGCAGTTGAGCTCGAAGGACGGTAGGAACTTGCCATCGGGCAACTGTGGCAATCCCTCGGCGCTGCCGCTGATGCCGGCGAAAGTTTCCACCTTGTCGTACCACGGCGCGATTTCATCGTAGTCGACGGGCCAGGGAATACCGACGCCCTCCTTGGCATTGGCCCGGAAATCCATGGGACTGAAGCGGTAGCTCTGCCGCGCCCACATGATCGAGCGGCCGCCGACGTGGTAGCCGCGCAACCAGTCGAACGGTTGCTCTTCGACGTAGGGATTGTCGAGGTCATCGACGAACCAGTGCTGATTGGCAGGCGTGGGATAGCCGGTGCGCGACTGCACGGGTTTGCGCTGGCGCGTTTCCTGCGTGATGCGGTTGCCGTATGGCAGGTCCCAGGGATCCTTGGTGGCGGTGGGGTAATCGGGGTGCCGCACCATGCGGCCACGTTCGAGCACCAGGGTCTTGAGGCCTTTCTCGGTGAGCTCTTTAGCCGCCCAGCCGCCACTCATTCCCGAGCCGACGACTATCGCGTCAAATGAATTCGTTTCCATGCTCTACTTCAACCCCCCGAAAAAAGAACATGACGGTTCGGCGCGGCATTATGGACTCATTGCGCGTTCTTCTGGTTCCGTTCCATCCCACCAACCTGCTGATGGTTGGCATCTTTGCCATCCTGTTCACCCTCTGCGTGTCCGCAGGCTTCTATGGATGGTTCGCCGCACTGTTCCTGCAGATCTGGGTATTCAAGTATTGCTATGTATTGATCGAACATCTCGCTGACGGCGCGTCCGAGCCACCTGTCATGGAAGCGGATATGTTGAGTCCGCTCGAGGTGCGCCCGTGGATCCAGGCCGCCCTGCTGTTCTGGGGTTACGCACTCTGCAAGCAAATAGGCGGCAACGCCGGTGTAACTCTCGGCGTCGTGCTGCTCGCCGTATTTCCCGCCACCGTGGCGATCCTCGGCGTCGGGGAGCGGCCCTGGCAATCGGTGAATCCCGTCGCCTGGTATCGCGTGATCCGCGGCTTGGGCCCGCTTTACGTGCTGCTGCTGCTGGCGCTGGCTGCCTGCGGCGGCTTCGCGGCGCTGCTCTTGCGCCTGAACCTCTGGATCATCGTCGAAGCGTCGATCGCCTTGTGGTGCGAGGTGGCGTTCTTCAGTCTGGTCGGCGCCGCGGTCTTTCTGCGCCGCAAGCAACTTGGCTTCGAACCGAGCCGCAGTCCGGAGCGGGCCGCGGCGCGCGTCGAGGCGGAGCGGATCAAGCAACGCGCCAGGATGATCGACGATGTCTTTCAGCTCGTGCGTATCGGCAAACACGTCGATGCCACCGCACCGCTCGCACGCTGGTTCAACGACACCGATCCGGAACATCTCAGCAAGGATGCTTACCACGTCGCCGAGCAGGCGCTGAAGTGG
>DASTTJ010000345.1:0-9826 GCA_035760205.1 Steroidobacteraceae bacterium
GCTCAACTACGACTTTTGGTGCCCGGCACCGCCTTCCCCGCCTTCCAGGCGCGTCCCCGATCAAAGATCGGCGACGGCGTCGACGGCCGGGTGGTTCGCAATCTCGCGCCGCGAGCCCTTCGTATCCCAGTGCCGCACGCCGAACACCCAGCGAATTCCGGCGGCGCGCGCTGCCTCGAGCATTTTCGAGTTGTCGTCGGCGAACAGACTGCGGGCCGGATCGAAGGCGAATCGCGCAACCGCGGCGCGCCAGAACTGCTCGTTTTCCTTGGGCGCTCCGAATTCGTGTGATGTGACGGCCGAATCGAGATAGTCGAGCACACCGGTCTGCTCGTGCTTCACCGCGAGCGCGATCGGGTGCGAGTTGGTCAGCAGCACCAGCCGCTTGGCGCTGGCGCGCATGCGAAGAAGGAACTCGCGCGCACCCGGCAACCAGGCGACGTGCGACCGCACCTCTCGATGCAACGCGCCGATGTCGACCCCCAGTGTTTGCGACCAATACTCGATGCAATACCAATCGAGTGTGCCGCTGCGCTCCGAGAAACGCCGGGCGATTTCCGCGTACGCGGCGTGCAGATCCATGGAGTGCGCCTGGGCGAATCGCTGCGGTACCAGATCGCGCCAGATGTGGTTGTCGTAGGCCTGGTCGAGCAGCGTGCCGTCGAGATCGAGAAGCACCGTGTCAATGTTCGCCCAATCGGGCCGGGAATGCGGGTTCACGGACATACGGGGCGTATCATACGGACCCCCGATGGAAACCAGCGCCGAAACCCTCGTCGACTTTCACACCCACAGCCATTTTTCCGATGGCGTGCTGGCGCCGGCCGCCCTGGTCGAACGCGCGCGGACGCGGCGGGTCGGGACATTGGCGCTCACCGACCACGACACCACCGCCGGACTCGGCGAAGCACGCGCGGCTTGCGAAGCCGCGGGCATCCGCTTCGTGCCCGGCGTCGAGCTCTCGGCGCAATGGCGCGGTCAAACTATTCACATCGTCGGCCTCGAGGTCGACGAATCGCACGCCGCGTTCAACTCGCATCTCACGGGCGTACTCGAGCGGCGCCAGTCGCGCCTAAGGGAAATCGGCGAGAGGCTCGAGAAACGCGCGCGCCTGCCGGGCCGCGAACTTGCCGCCTGTGCCGCGAAAGCAACGGCGCCGACACGCCTGCACCTGGCGCGGTTACTGGTGGAACGAGGCCACGCCCGCGACACGCAGGAGGCGTTCGACCGCTGGCTCAATCGCGACAAGGCGGGCCACGTACCCGCGGAATGGCCGGCGCTCGCCGCCGCCATGGCGGTATTGCGCGACAGCGGCGCCATCGCGGTGCTCGCGCATCCGCATCGCTATCGGCTGTCCGCCGGGCAATTGCGTGAACTCACCGCGGCGTTCGCGCAGGAAGGCGGCAAGGCGCTCGAAGCCAGCATGGCCGGCATGAGCCCCAATGATGCGGACCGCATCGCCTCGTTGTGCCGCCGTTTCAACCTGCACGCCTCGATGGGTTCCGATTTCCACGATCCCTCCGTGCCGTGGAATCCCCTTGGCCGGTGGCTTAAGCTTGCGAGCGGTCTTTCGCCGGTCACGAATTGTTTACCCGAACCTCGCAGATGAGCGAAATCGAAGATCAGGACAATGTCGATCGCGAGCTTTTCAAGAACGTTGAAAAGCTGCGCGAACTGCGCATCGCGCATCGCGATCTCGACGAGGTCATCTCGCGGCTGTCGCTCGACTTCCAGACCGACCAGCTGCAACTGAAGCGGCTGAAAAAGCGCAAGCTGATACTCAAGGACCAGATCACGCGACTCGAAAGCGAGCTCATTCCGGACCTGAACGCTTGAAGAAGCTCTTCGAGCAACTCACCACCCCCGAAGTAATGGCAGAAGTGCTGGCGCTGCTCATGGCGGCGCTGCTGGCCACCGCGCTTGCGCACTACATCAAGAACTGGCTGCGGCCGCTGGCCGCGCGCGACAGCCTGGCGCGCTGGGCGAAACGCTTCGTGGTCGCCGGCATGGTGCTGGCGCCGTCGCTGCTCGGGCTGTTGCTCATCCTCGGACTGCGCGTGTTGTTCGCCAGCTTCGAACTGCACACCGCACTCATCGACATCGCCATGGACCTCGCCACCGTGCTGGTGCTCGTGCGCTTCGCGGTGCATGGCTTGAGCGTGTCGCTCGGGCCGAATAGCTGGATCAGGGCCTGGGAGCTGCGCCTCACATTTGTGCTGTGGGCGGCAATCTGCTTCCAGGTGCTCGGCTGGTTCAGTGGCATCGAGCGCACCTTCGACAGCATCGATCTGGTCCCCGGCAAGACCACCTTCAGCCTCTGGGCGCTGTTCAAGAGCATCGTAGTCATCGTTGGCTTCCTGGTCGTGACGAGCCTCGTCGCCCGAACCATTGAACGCCGCGTCATGAAGCTCGAGGGCCTGGCGCTTTCGACACGCATCGGCATCAGCAAATTCTCAACGTTCATGCTGGTCGGCCTCGGAATCCTGTTGGGCATCAACGCTTCGGGCGTCGATCTGACCGTGCTCGGCCTGTTCACCGGTGCGATCGGCCTCGGCCTGGGATTCGGCCTGCAGGCCATCGCCAGCAATTTCGTCTCCGGCTTCGTGCTGCTGTTGGACAAGTCCATCAAACCTGGGGACGTCATCAGCTTTACCGGCACCACCGGCACCAGTACCGAGAACTTCGGCTGGGTGCAGGAGCTGCGCGGCCGCTACATCGTCGTGCGGGACAGGGACGGCGTCGAGACGCTGGTGCCCAACCAGAATCTCATCACCAACTCGGTGATCAACTGGAGCTATTCCGATCAACGCGTGCGCATCCGGCTGCCCGTCATGATCAGCTTCCAGGACGACCCCGAGGTTGCGCTGCAAGTGCTCATCGACGCGGCCGCCAACCATCCGCGCATCCTCAAGGAGCCGGGACCTGTGTCGCGCCTCATGAGTTTCGAGAATTACGGCATGCGCGTCGAAGTCCGTTTCTGGATCCGCGATCCGATGAACGGCGTCAACAACGTACGTTCGGACGTCAACCGGGAAATCTGGCGCCTGTTCAAGAAAAACGGCATCACGATCCCCGTGCAGCAGCACGACGTGCGCGTTCTGCAGGGATGAGCCTGGTCGTGAGACCGGGGCTCGAGATCCCCGACGCGGACCTCGAAGTCGCCTTCATTCGTTCCGCCGGGCCTGGCGGCCAGAACGTCAACAAGGTCGCCACGGCGGTGCAGCTGCGTTTCGCGCTCGACCGCAATGCGACGCTGCGCGAAGACGTCAAAGCGCGGCTGCGCGTGCTTGCCGGACAACGTGTCACCGACGCGGGAGAAGTGTTGATCGTCGCGCGGTCGAGCCGCAGCCAGGAACAGAACCGGCGCGATGCCGAAGAACGCCTCTGCGATCTCGTGCGGCGCGCATTGATTGCGCCGAAAAAACGGCATGCCACCAAACCCACACGCGCCTCGAAGGAAAGGCGCCTCGACGGCAAGGCGCGCTCGCAGAAAAACAAGAAGCTGCGCGGCCGGGTGCGATTTGAAGACTGACGGAGGAAGACCATGATCAATTGGCGCGAGAAATTCGTGGCGACGGCGATCCACTTCCTGGTGACGCTGTCACTCGCGGCAGTGGCCGCGGCGCTGGTGTTCCTCGTGTGGTTCCCCAACCCTCTCGAGACCATGATCGGCGGCACTGAACTGTTCATGCTCGTGGTCGGCTGCGATCTGGCGCTCGGGCCCCTGGTTTCACTCGTCATCTACAACAGCAAGAAATCCCGCGGCAAACTCATTCTCGACTATTCCCTCTTCGGCGCGGTGCAGATCGCGGCGCTGGTGTACGGCGTGTACATTCTCGCGGGCACTCGCCCTCTCTATATCGCGTTCAGCACCGACCGGCTCGAGGTTGTCACGGCGCGCGACCTCTCGGACAAGGAACTCGCCGCCGCGCGCGACCCCGCGTACAGCACGCGGACATTCACGGGCCCGCGCTTCATCGGCATCGACGTGCCGCTGCGGGACTACAACGACGCCGTCCTCGAGGCTCTGAAGGGCAACGAAGAACACATGCGGCCGAAGTTCTACGTGCCGTATGAATCGCAGCTGGCGAGGATCCGCACCCGAGCCAGGGGCATCGATGAACTTGCGCAGAAGATGGCGGACAAAAAGCCCTTGCTGGACGAGGCGATGCGCGGGGTGTCCATACCGGCGGAGCGTGTCCGCTGGCTGCCGGTGCACCATTTCAAGGGATTCTGGACCGCGCTGATCGACATCGACGACGGCAAACCGGTCGCGTACGTGAACTTCGATCCGCTTTGAGGAGACGCGCTAGTGGTTAGGCGCGGATCCGCCCGGTTCGCCCTGACCAGTATCGGATTCCGTGAGCCAGCTGCCGATGCGCGCCAGCAGTGCCGCGCCAGACCATTCGTGGCCGTCGCTGAAGATCACGCGCAGTGTCGAGGCATCCGGGATCAACCCCAGGTAACCCTCGAGCACCAACCGGTCGAGACCGTCCTGCGTGCGCATCACCAGTGAATCGTTGACTCGCGCGAGCGACACGTCGGCCGGCGCAATGCCGGGACCCACTCGCAACGCAACGCGTCCTGATGTCCACCAGTCCTGGATCGACACGCTGCCGGATCCGCGACCCCAACCGTAATCGTTGCCGCCCGGTGCGTCGCTGGCCTCGGCCTCTTCGATCTCCGCGTCGATGCCAATGCGGAATTGTCCGCTGCGCTCGAGCTCGTCGAGATACTGCTCCGCCTCCGGCGCATACGGCAGGTCTAACAACTTCTTCGCAGTATTGCTGGAATCCTTCATGCCTCTCTCAGACGCGGGAAAACGAATCGCGCCAGCACTTTTACCAGCAGGAAAACCGCTGTCTATAGTCGGAAGCCCCTTCATCCCAGGTGAATGAGCGAAAAGCCCGGGCAATTGCCGGTTATGTTGCACAGATTCGGCGCGCGGCCTGCCGCGCATAGGGGAATCCCGGAAGGAGCGCCGCCGCACGCGGCGCCGGGCGTGGCGACTGCCTGCTCTACCCGTCCCTATTTCCCCTTGCCTATTTCCCTTGCCTATTTTTTCTTGCGCTTCTCGAGCGCGACCTTCTGATCGACATACGCGCGGCCTATCCACTGCGCCGCGTTGAAATTGGTGCCGCCGTACTTTTCCTCGAACTCCTTCGTCGGGCGTGCCGCCAGCACCTCGTCCTGGCTCTTGCCGGCCTTGACCAGCTTCGCCACCCGGTCGCGCACGACCACGAGCATGTCGTGATAGGCCGAAAGCTCAGCTTTGTTGCCGAGAGGTCCGTGGCCGCGAATGATCTTCGTGTCGTCGTCGATCGCGGCCAGCACGGTTTCATGGCCGCGAATGAGCCCATCGAGCGTGCCGCCGGTATTGCCGTCGATGAACGGAAACCCGCCGGTGAAGCAGTCGCCCATGTGCAGCACGTTGGCTTTCTTGAAGCGGATGACAATATCCGTCTCGGTGTGCGCGTTCGGCAGGTGCGTGAACTGCAGGTCGTCGTCGTTGAAATGCAGCGTTGCGGAATGGGCGAACGTGATCACTGGCAGCGCTTCGCGCGCGCGCGCCGCGATGGGCGCGTTGGTCGACGGATTTACCTGCGGCGTGCCGAGACGCTTGCGCACGTTCTCGTGCGCGATGATCGTCGCGCCCGCCTTGCCGAATGCGTCATTGCCGCCGGTATGGTCGCCGTGCAGGTGCGTGTTGATCAGAAACTTCACGGGCGAATCGCTGAGCATGGCCACGGCCGCGCGAATCTTGGGCGCCATGTCGGCGAACTGGTCGTCGACGATGGCGGCGCCGTCGACGCCCACCGTGAGCCCCACGTTGCCGCCGCGTCCCACCAGCATGTATATGCCCGGCGCGACATTGACCGTCTCGATCTTCACGTCCTGAGGCGCGGGCATCGCCGGCGGTGGTGTCTGTTGCGCCAGCGCATAGGGCGTGACAGCGGCCGTCAGCACGGCAAACAGAGCCGAGAATGGGATCTTCTTCGTTTTCATGGTTGCGTTACTCCGTGGGTACCCACTTTCTGCTGCATCAGCCGCCAAAGGTCGACGAGGTGTTCACGTTCGGTGTTGACGGCGCCCAAGGATACCCGCACGGCCCAGCGGCCATCGACGACCGCGGGCGTCAGATATGCCTCGCCGGATGCATTCAACGCACCCACCCAGGCACGCGTATGCGCGTCCACGGCGTCCGCGTCGAGACCCGGCGGCTCGTGCCTCAACACCAGCGTCTGCAGACGCACGGGCGTGAGGCTGCGCCAGCGGGGGGCACGTGCCACTTCGGCAGCCAGCCACTGCGCATGCGCGAGGTCGCGCCGGATGCGCGCCTGCAGGCCGCTGACCCCCTGGTCGCGGATGACGAACCACAACTTGAGCGCGCGCATGCGCCGTCCGAGCGGCAGGCCCCAGTCGCGATAGTTCTTCACCTGGCCGTCGGCCGCAGTCTGCAGGTAACTGGGGTTGGTGGACATGACGCGCACCAGGAACTGCGCATCGCGAACGAAGTAGGTGGAGCAGTCCATGGACACGCCTAACCACTTGTGCGGATTCACCACCAGCGAATCGGCGCCTTCGACTCCGTCCCACAAGGCGCGGCACTCGGGCAGGATCATGGCCGAGCCGGCCATGGCCGCATCGACGTGCAGCCACAATTCTTCCACGCGCGCGATCTGCGCGATTTCGGCGATGGGGTCGAAGGCGGTGGTCGCCGTTGTGCCGCAGGTCGCAACGATGGCGCAGGGTTCACGCCCGGCGGCGCGGTCTGTCGCGATCGCTCCGGCCAGCGCGTGCGCATCCATGTCGAAATTTCCGTCGACCGGCACCACACGCAGGTTGTCGCGCCCGAAACCCGCGAGCAGCGCCGCCTTCTCCACCGAGCTGTGCGCCTGGGACGAGACGTAAAGCATCAGCGGCGACTTCTGACCTTGCAGTCCGCCCCGCGTGGCGGCGTGGTTGGACGCCCGCTCGCGCGCACACACCAGTGCGACGAACGTGGCCGTGGATGCGGTGTCCTGGATCACCCCCGACCAGCGCTCGGAGAGCCCGAGCATCTGGCGCCACCAGTCGAGGCAGACTTCCTCGAGCTCGGTCAGCGCCGGGCTCGACTGCCAGTTGAGGCCGAGCTGCCCCAGGCCCGTGCTCACGAGGTCGCCCAGCACGGCGGCCGGCAGGCCGTTCGACGGGAAGTAGCCGTGGAATCGCGGATCCTGCCAGTGCGTGCAGGCCGGCAGGATCAGCGCATCGAGATCCCGGCGAATCGCCGAGAACTCTTCAGGAGCCTGCGGTGGCGCGCGTGGCAAGGCGTCGCGCAGTGCCCCGGGCGTGATGCGCGCCATCACGGGGAATTCCATTCGTGCCACACGTTCACGATAGTCCGCGACCCAGTCGATGAGCTCGTGTCCCGCGCGACGGAATTCCTCGGGGGTCATGTGCTGGCGGGCGGAACCTTGGCGACAGGTTTGACCAGGAATGTCGCCAGCGCCGGCAGCAGGATGATGGCACCCAGCATGTTCACGAAGAACATGAAGGTAAGCATGATGCCGATGTCGGCCTGGAACTGCAGTGGCGAGAACACCCACGTGACCACGCCGATGGCGAGCGTGATGCCGGTGAAGATGATGCTGGCGCCGGTCACGCGCATGGTCTTCTCGAACGCCTGGTGCACGGTATCGCCGCCGCGCAGGTATTCCTGCATCCGGCTCCACAGATAGATGCCGTAGTCGACGCCGATGCCGGCGCCGAGCGCCACCATGGGCAGCGTATTCACCTTGAGCCCGATGCCGACGATGGCCATCACGGCGTACACCAGGATGGACACGAGCGCGAGCGGCAGGAACACCAGCACCGTGCCTAACCAGCTGCGGAAAGTCAGCAGGCACATGAGGATGACCGCGGCGAACACCCAACCCAGGATGGGATATTCCTTGGCCTTCACTTCCTCGTTGGTGGCGGCCATGACACCGACGTTGCCGGTGGCGAGATTGAAGCTCGCATTCGGCACAGGATTGAGCTCCCGCCACGCCTTCACTTCACCCACTACGCGTTCGATGGTTTCAGCCTTGTGATCGCGCAGGAACAGCATCACGGGGATCACGTTGCAGTCGGCGTTCAGCAGGCCCGTACTGGTCTCGATGTAACGCGTCGACTGCGTGAGCTGGTTGGGCTCGCGTGGGATGTTGCGCCACTTGAGGCTGCCTTCGTTCCAGCCGGCGATCGCAATTTTGGCGACCATGGGAAGCGCCATGACTTCCTGGACGCCATCCACGTTGCGCATCCTCCACGCAAATGTGTCGATGGCCGTCATCAGCGCGTGGTTGGTGCAGGCGGGCTCCTTCGTCTCCACGATCACCGTGAGTATGTCGACGCCGATCGAGAACTTGTTGGTGATGATGTTGCTGTCGCGGTTATATCGCGAGTCGGCGCGCAGCTCGGGCACGCCCGCCTGCGTGTCGCCAATGGGCGTTTCCCGCGCCTTCCACGCGCCGAAGATGCCCAGCAACACGGCGATGCCGATGATGATGGCCGCGGGCTTGCGCTCGGTGATGCGCGCGAGCCGCGCCCACTGCACGGTGAGCTTCGCCTGGCGCAACTCGACGCGCGCCCGGTACTGGTCGTCCCACTTCACCCACGACACCAGCACGGGCAGCAGGACGAGGTCGGTGAGGATGACGATGGCCACGCCGATGCTGGCGGTGATCGCCATTTCCTGCACCACCTGCACGGGAATCAGCAGGATGGTGATGAAGCCCACGAGGTCCGCGAGCAGCGCGATGATTGCCGGCATCAGCAACTGCCGGAAAGTCTGCCGCGCGGCATCCATGCTGCCGACGCCGGCGACCGCGGCTTCCTTCACCGCGCTGATCTTCTGAACGCCGTGCGACACACCAATGGCGAAGATGAGGAACGGTACGAGCAGTCCCAGCGGATCGATGCCAAACCCGAGCAACACCAGCGTGCCGAGCTGCCAGGCCACCGCAATGATGGAGCAGACGATGGGCACCACCGCCACTTTCAGCGACTGCACGTAGTACCAGACCGCCAGCAAGGTGAGCAGGATGGTAACGATGGCGAATACGATGACCGACATCGCCCCGTCGGCGATATCGCCCACCACTTTCGCGAAGCCGATCATGTGCACGTCGACGCTCGATCCCGTGATCGACGAAGGATGTGCCTGCACGACTACGTCGATCCCCTGGATCTGCTCGCGCACACGCTCTTCCAGAGCGCGCGCCACGTCGATGGGGCTGATGGGTTTGCCCGTGGCGTCCTTCTCGAGCACGATCGCCGAGATCAAGGCGCCCGAGAAATCGTTGGCCACGAGCCGGCCGCGAATGCCGGCCTTGAGGATGTTTTCGCGCACCTTGGCCAGGGCTTCGGGCGTGGGCACGAACTCTGAATCGACGACGTTGCCGGCCTCGATTCCGTCTTCGACGACCTCCATGTAACGCACGTTGGGCGTGAACAGAGACTGCACGCGGCCGCGGTCGATGCCGTCCATGACCAGCACTTCGTCGGTGGCTTTCTTCAGCGCATCGAAGAAGCCGGGGGTGAACATGTTGCCATCGCTCGCGACCAGCGCGATCAGCACGCGATTCGCACCGCCGAATTCGTGCTGGTACTTCACGAAAGTCTGCATGTATTCGTGCTTGAGCGGCAGCTGCTTGGTGAACGAAGCGTCAATGCGCAGGCCGCGCACCGCCACCACGGCCAGCAGCACCGTGAGCAGGGCGAACACCACCACGATGAGCGCGCGGTTGCCGAAGATGAATTTTTCGAGCGCGGCGGAGATCGCGCTATCACCTGGTTTCCCGGG
>DASTTJ010000346.1:0-5345 GCA_035760205.1 Steroidobacteraceae bacterium
CTGGTCCCGCGTTTGCTGCAGCAGGCGCCGGTCCCAGAAGTTGAGTCCAGTCGCGCGGTCCGGATAACGGCGCAACACCTTGGCCACCGCCTCCCGCAGATACCACGGCGCCGCCGGATTGCGCGAAGAGTAAGTCGCGACCGCGCTCGGCTCATTTGACGTGACCGCCACCCAGGCGTCTCGATACGCCACCAGTTCGGCCGGCGAAAGTCTTCTCGGGTCCGGATGCGCACGCATCTCATCGGGTGTGAGATCGCCAGTGCCCCGCACGCGCAAGCCGGTATCCGCGTGTTTCTCGAACTGGACCACATGCACCGAACCAATGTCGCCGCCCGAAACCGCCACCAGGTGAAGCACGAACGAAATCATCAGTTGATCGCTGTTGCCGGTGGCCGCCCAGACGCAGGGCAATTCGCCCCCACTCAGCCGGTCCGCATTCTTGAAGACGTCGATGGGCGAGGGTTCGAAATCGAAATCGCGCAGGTGCGACAACGCGCTGCGCCAGAAATCGAGGCGGGCGTTCTGCCAGGCGGAAATCTTCATGAGTCGCGGCAACGGTCCACAGGAAAGAACGTCGCGATGGATGAGCAGCCGGTCGCTCGGCCCGAAGGTGTGCAGGAAGGTGCTCGCAGCCCAATCTCCGTTCACTACCTGCAGGAGCACGGGATCGAAGCTGGGCATCGGTTATGCCTGTGTTGCCGGCGTCAGTCGCCAGCAATGGTCATTTCGGAGATGAGGATGCTGCCGACGCGCACCCCTCCGCGAACGTCGACGTCGTTGCCGATGGCCGCGATGTTCTTGTACATGTCTTTCAGATTCCCGGCGATGGTGATCTCGTGAACCGGGAACATCTGCACACCGTTTTCCACCCAATAGCCCGATGCGCCGCGCGAATAGTCGCCGGTCACCCCATTGACGCCCTGCCCCATGAGTTCGGTGACCAACAACCCGGTACCCAGCTCGCGCATGAGCGCGCCGATTTCCATGCCGCCGCTCTTGGGTTCGACAAGCAGGTTGTGAGTACCCCCGGCATTGCCGGTGGTTTTCAGCCCGAGCTTGCGCGCCGAATAGCTGCCGAGAATGTAGCCCTGCAGCACGCCGTCCTGCACCAGCTCGCGATCGCGCGTGGCGACACCTTCGCCGTCGAACGGACTGCTGCCGAGCGCCTTCTTGATGTGCGGCCGCTCGCGGATCTCCAGAAACGACGGGAACAACTGCTGGCCCGCGGCATCCAGCAGGAACGAGCTCTTGCGGTACTGGCTGCTGCCGCGAATGGCGCCGAGAAAATGGCCAATGAGACCGCGTGCGACTTCTGGCGCGAACAACACGCGGGCTTTTTGCGTCGAAATCTTGCGCGAGCCCAGCCTCGCCACCGCGCGTTCGCCGGCCTTGCGGCCGATGCTCTCGGAGCTCTCGAGCTCACGTGCATCGCGCGCCGAGGCGTACCAGTAGTCGCGCTGCATGTCATCGCCGGATTGCGCGAGCAACACGCAACTCACGCTGTGACTGGTGGAAGGAAAACCTTCGAGAAACCCATGCGAATTGCCGTACACGCGCACGCCGCGGTGACTGCTGACGCTGGCGCCTTCGGAATTGGTGATGCGGGAATCGACGACGCGGCCCGCGGCCTCGCACTCCCGGGCGGTCTCCACGGCCAGTTCGGGTGGGAGGTCCCAGGGGTGATCGAGGTCCAGATCGGGGATGTCGCGCGCCAGTTCGTCCGGATCCGCCAACCCCGAGCAATCGTCCTCGGCGGTGTAACGCGCGATGTCGCACGCCTTCTCAACGGTTTCGGCCACAGCACGCGTCGACAGATCGGCGGTGCTGGCCGAGCCTTTGCGCTTGCCAAAATACACCGTGATGCCCATACCGCGATCGCGCTGATATTCGACGGTTTCGACTTCGCCCAGGCGCACGGTGGTTGTCAGTCCTTTTTGCAGGCTGACGTCGGCTTCGGCCTGGGACGCGCCCAGGTTGCGGGCAAGCTGCAGCGATTCTGAAACGATGCTCTTGAGCTCGGGGATTCGGGTACCGTCTACTTCCTGCATGGCAGAATTGTACGATGCACGGCAAAGACGAAAACGGAGAATATCGGGGCCCCAGCAAGAGCATGCGCAAGCGTGAGGCCGCGGCTGCCCAGGATCTGGGTACCCGTCTCATTGCGCTCAAGGAAAACGAGCTGACGGCTCTTGATCTGCCGGAAACACTGCAGGACGCCATCTTGCTCGCCAAGCGCATCACCAGCCGGGGCGGCCTTGCGCGGCAGCGCCAGTACATCGGCAAGCTCATGCGCGACATCGACCCGGCGCCTATCGAGGCGGCGCTCAGCGAGGAGTCGCGCGTCTCGGCGCAGGACGCCGAAAAACACAAACGCGTGGAAGCCTGGCGCGCGCGCCTGCTCGCCGAAGGGCCGTCGGCGCTCGACGACCTGTTGAAATGGCGTCCTGGCGCGGATCGCAAGGCGCTGCAGGTGCTCATCACCAAGGCCACTAACGAGC
This sequence comes from Steroidobacteraceae bacterium, assembly GCA_035760205.1. GTDB lineage: Bacteria > Pseudomonadota > Gammaproteobacteria > Steroidobacterales > Steroidobacteraceae > CADEED01. The sequence continues at coordinate 2,499 of DASTTJ010000346.1, forward strand.
GCGTCGATCCCGCCAGCCGCGACGGCGCATCGCGCGAGCTGTTCCGTTCGATTCGTTCCTTGTTTGACGATAGTATTTCGCGATGAAACCACTGGTTGGCATCATCATGGGCTCGACTTCCGACTGGGAGACGATGCGCGCCGCGGCCGAGGCACTCGACAAGCTCGGTGTTCCCTACGAAACGAAGGTCGTCTCCGCACACCGCACGCCCGACCTCCTGTTCGAATACGCGTCCACCGCGCAGTCGCGCGGCATCGAAGTCATCGTGGCTGGCGCCGGGGGCGCGGCCCATCTACCGGGCATGGTGGCCGCCAAGACCACCTTGCCCGTGCTCGGCGTTCCGGTGCAATCCAAGACGCTCAATGGCCTCGATTCCCTGCTGTCCATCGTGCAGATGCCGGCGGGAATTCCCGTGGCCACGTTTGCCATCGGCGTGGCGGGCGCCACCAATGCGGGCCTGGCGGCGGCCGCCATCCTCGCCAACAAGCGTCCCGAGATCGACGCGGCGCTCAAGAAATTCCGCGCCGAACAGACGGCCAGGGTTCTGGCCCATGCTGATCCAAGAATGGCGGAGCCCGCGAAGCCGCTGTGACGCCAATTCGATGAAAATCGGTATCGTCGGCGCCGGGCAGCTCGGCCGCATGATGGCCCTCGCCGGCTATCCACTCGGATTCGACTTCCTGTTCCTGGACAAGGACGCGCAGACCCCGGGCGGCCAGGTTGGCCCGCTGCTGGCCGGTGCGCTCACGGATCGTGAGTTGTTAGGCCAGCTCTCGCAGCGTTGCAGCGTGCTCACGTTCGACTGGGAGAACATTCCAGTCGAAAGCCTCGAAGGATTGCCGGGAAACGCGCGCATCGCGCCATCGTTGCGGGCACTGGGCTGCGCCCAGGACCGGCTCAGCGAAAAGCGTACCTTCGAGCTGCTCGGCATTCCGACCACGAAGTACGCGGCGGTGGATTCGCGCCACAGCCTCGAGCTCGCCGTCAAGACCATCGGATTCCCCGGCGTCCTCAAGACTCGGCGCATGGGCTACGACGGCAAGGGTCAGTTCGTGCTGCGCAAACCCTCGGACCTCGATCGCGCTTGGGAAGCACTTGGCAAGGCTGCGTTGCTTTACGAGAATCTCGTGCCCTTCGACGCCGAGGTGTCGGTCATCGCGGTGCGCGGCGCCGATGGCGACATCGCCTTCTATCCACTCAATCTCAACGTGCACCGCGAGGGCATCCTGCGTCTCACGCGCGCGCCCTACGGCAATGCCGCCCTTACCCGCCAGGCACAACGCGCGGCCCGCAAGTTGCTGACGCACTTCCAGTATGTGGGCGTGCTGACCATCGAATTCTTCGTGAAGCGAGGCCGACTGGTGGCCAACGAAATGGCCCCGCGCGTACACAACTCGGGGCACTGGACCATCGAGGGCGCCGACACCAGCCAGTTCGAGAACCATGTACGTGCCATTGCCGGCCTGCCGCTCGGTTCCACGCGGGCACGCGGCCACTCGGCCATGATCAATCTTGTAGGCGAAATGCCGACGCGCAATCCGCTGCTGGCGGAACCCGCCTTGCACTGGCATGACTACGGCAAGACTGCCCGCCCGGACCGCAAGCTAGGCCATGTAACAATTTGCGAAACCTCGGCGAAAACCCGTGACCGGCGGGCATTTAAGGTCCTGTCCCGTATCGACCGCGCGACCTGGCTCGCAGTTCGGTAAGCCCGGATAGGGGCCTCCCTGCCCGAAAGCCAGCTTTACCGTAATATCGACCGCTGCGATGTACATCGAGAACTTCAAACTCCGCGAGCTGCCGTTCCGCTTAAGCCCGGACCCGCAGTTTCTGTACCTGTCCCGGGCCCATGCGCGCGCCAAGGCGTACATGGAGTCCACCATCTGGTTTACGGACGGCTTCGTGGTCGTCACGGGCGAAATCGGCTCGGGCAAGACCACGCTCATCGAAAGCTTCCTGCGCCAGCTCGATTCGGACGTGGTCATCGCGCAGATCAACCAGACCCAGGTCAACGCGGTCGAATTCCTGCAGTCGGTACTGGTCCAGTTCGGCTTCTCGCCCTTCAAGATGAAGAAGGCCGAGTTGATCGCCACCCTCAACAGTTTTCTCATCGAGCAGTACGCGGCGGGCCGTAAAGTGCTGCTCATCATCGACGAAGCGCAAAATCTCTCGCTCAAGGTGCTCGAAGAGATCCGCATGTTGTCGGGCATCGAGGCCACAAAAGAGAAAGTGCTGCGCATCATTCTCGCCGGCCAGCCCGAGCTCAACGAAAAACTCGATTCGCCGGAACTGGTACAGCTGGCGCAGCGCATCCGGCTGCGTTTTCATCTGGGCGCGTTGTCGCGCGAAGACCTCCGCTCGTATGTCCGTCACCGTCTCGACGTTGCCGGCGCCGACGGCCGCGAAATCTTTGCCGAAGACACCTACCCCGAACTCTTCCGGTATGCCGGCGGCGTTCCGCGCCTGGTAAACACGCTGTGTGATACCGCGATGATGGCCGCGTTCAACGAAGACCGTGACTACGTCACGCCCATGGACATCGCTTCGGCGGTCAATGAGCTGCAATGGTCGGAATATTCCTCACGGGTGACGGCCATCGCCGCCAAGGTTGCCAACGGTGCCCACGCCAGTGGCGATCGCTCGACGCGCGTGATGTCCAAGCTGGTCTTGTCCACCGAAGGCAAGGCCGTGGCGGAGCTGCATCTCATGCCGGGGCGCAAGGTCATCGGCCGCACGCCGGACAACGATCTGCAGATCGACAGCAAATTCATCAGCCGTCACCACTGCCAGCTCGTCACCGGCAGCGATGGGATCACCGTCATCGAAGACCTGAACAGCACCAACGGC
>DASTTJ010000347.1:0-2598 GCA_035760205.1 Steroidobacteraceae bacterium
GCGGACATTGCCGAGGGACTGCCGCAGATCTGCGCGCCGACCAGCGAAACATTCGTCGCGCAGATGCTGAATCTCGACTTGTTAGGCGCGATTGCCTTCGACAAGGGATGTTATACGGGCCAGGAAGTGGTCGCGCGCGCACACTATCGCGGCCGCGTGAAACGCCGTCTGCAGCGCTGGCGGACTCTCGAAGCCGATGCGCCCACCCTGGAACCCGGGAGCACCGTTCACGCCGAGGACGGGCGAAAACTCACCGTCGTCAATGCGGTCAGACTCGATTCGGGTCTGCAGGAATTGCTGGGCGTTGGAGCATTCGGTGCGCTGCCCGAAGCGGCGGAAATTGCGGGGATATCGGCCGGCACCCGGGTGAACGGGCCGCTGCCGCTGCCTTACTCGCTGCCGGAGTAAGTCGACACGGATGGCGGCCGGCCGGTCGAACTACGGCTTTTGGTGCCCGGCACCACCCATCAACTAACGCCGGGCGAACGACACGACGACTTGCGCGTATTCAGCGGCGCGAGCCGGGGTGAGCACAGGGTGGTTGCCGGCGAATTTGTGGCCGCGCGAATTGCGCGCACGCTCGAGCGCTCGCTGGTAGGCGGGCGCGAGGCTGTCCGCGTCCGACGTCATGACCAGTACGCGCTGCGACACTTCGCCCAGACGCGCGAGCACATCGTGAGTGCTCTTGCCGCCCTTCGCATCCGCATCGACACCCGCCGCGATGCTCTCGAAACCGAGTTCGAGGTAGTCGCGCATGAATTCGTAGACCAGCGGCAGCGATTCCGCGGTCAGCTCGAACGCCGGATCCCAGTCCTTGAGCGTGCGCAGGCTGACGTCGAAGGCAAAGCTGCGATGCGCGCCGTCGTCGGCGAGCTTGGGCGAAAGGCCGGTCGTGGGACCGGTCATCTTGCGCAGTTCTTCCGGGGCCAGTCCGGGCACGCCATCGAGAACCGCACCGGTCACCTGCGCGGGTGAGGCTAACAACATCTCCACCGCCACCGACGCGGAGAACCGGCCGCCCACGATGGTGTAGGGAACGGTGTGCAGCGAACCGCAGGCTTCGAGCACGTCGGCCGCGTATTGCTGCACGGTCCAGTTACGGCATTTCTTGTGCGAACGGCCGGAGCCGGCGAGATCGAAAGCAATGGCGCGAAAACCGGCGCGCGCCAGGTGCGGCATGATGTGTTCGAACATGCGTCCGCTGGCCGGAAGCCATGGCAGCAGCACGATGTCGGGGCCGGCGCCGCAGGCGCGGAAGTGCAACTGTCCCGACAACGTATCCGCGAAGCCGAAGCGCATCGGCATCACTGCCCGATCGTGTGCAACTCCTGATCTCTCTCTCATCCAGCCCTTCCCTTTTCTCGTCAGCACGCCCGTCTGTCGGGGCGCCAAGTGTAACCGCGTTATGGAAAGTATCTAAAGATCGATTGCCAGAACGTCCCGTTCGGCGATGGACGCGCCCAGAAAACGTGCACCGACGCGGGCGAAACGCTCGGGGCTGTCGGTGGCCAGGAGGCTAACCTTTCCGGTGCGAGCGGTCCGCGCCGCGAGATTGCGCACATTGAGCTCCGCAGCGGTAGCTCGGGCCGTCGTGGCCGCCGAATCCACCACGCGCCGCGCAGGACCGAGCTGTTTGCCGATCGCGCCTGCCATCAGCGGAAAGTGCGTGCACCCGAGCACGACAGTGTCGATCCGTGCATCGAGGTGGGCGAGATATCGTTCGGTGACCGCATCAACGGCTTCACCTTCGCTCCAGCCCTCTTCGGCAAGCGCAACGAACACCTGCGCCGCCACCTGGGTGACATGCGCGTCCGGCCGCAACGCGAGGATGGCGCGTTGGTACGCGCCATCCCGTACGGTGCCTTCAGTGGCGAGCACCGCGATACGTCCGCTGGCGGACGCATCGCATGCCGCCCGCGCACCAGGTTCGATGACGCCGATCACCGGCAACTCCGGGAAATGTTGACGCAAACCAGGCAGTGCGGTGGCGGACGCGGTGTTGCACGCCACCACCAGCGCCTTGATATCGCGGCTTACCAGTGCGCCGGCGGCCCGCACCGAATAACGCGCGACGGTTTCCGGACTCTTGGTGCCATACGGAAGCCGTGCGGTGTCGCCGAGATAGAGGAAGTCTTCGCCGGGAAGCTCGGCGATCAGCGCGCGCAGCACCGTGAGTCCACCGACTCCGGAGTCGAACACGCCGATGGGTGCATTCATTCGGGACGCATGTGCGGGAACAGCAGCACGTCGCGAATCGACGGTGCGTTGGTGAAGAACATGACGAGTCGGTCGATGCCTACCCCCAAACCCGCGGTCGGTGGCATGCCGTATTCGAGCGCGCGCACGTAGTCGGCGTCGTAGTACATCGCCTCGTCGTCACCGGCGTCCTTGCGCTCGACCTGAGCGCGGAAACGCGCTGCCTGGTCTTCCGCATCGTTGAGTTCGGAGAAACCATTGGCGAGTTCCCGCCCCGCGACGAAGAACTCGAACCGGTCGGTGAGGAACGGATCGGCATCGTTGGCGCGCGACAACGGACTGACTTCGGTCGGATAGCCGTACACGAAAGTAGGGTCCATGAAAGTGTCTTCGGCGTCGTTG
>DASTTJ010000348.1:0-16837 GCA_035760205.1 Steroidobacteraceae bacterium
TGGTTCTCATCGACGGCGCCCAGGCGGTGCCGCACCAGCGCGTCGACCTCAAGGCGCTCGACTGCGATTTCTACGCGTTCTCGGCGCACAAGATGTACGGCCCGACTGGCATTGGCGTGCTTGTCGGACGCGAATCGCTGCTCGAGGCCATGCCGCCCTGGCAAGGCGGCGGCGACATGATCCTCACCGTGAGTTTCGAGAAGACCACTTACAACGTGCTGCCATTCAAGTTCGAGGCCGGCACGCCCAACATCTCGGGTGCGATCGGCATGGCGGCGGCAATCGACTACATCGACTCCCTGGGTATCGAGCGCATCCATGCCCATGAGCAACGGCTGCTCGAGCTCGCCACGGAAAAGCTCGCGCGAATTCCGGGGCTCACCATCATCGGCACCGCACCTGACAAGGCCGCCGTGATCTCGTTCACCCTCGATGGCATTCATCCGCACGATCTCGGCACGATCCTCGACGCCGAGGGTGTGGCGGTACGCACGGGACACCACTGCGCCATGCCGGTCATGGCGTTTTTCAACGTGCCCGCCACCGCGCGTGCGTCTTTTGCGTGTTACTCACGCGAGTCGGACATCGATGCGCTCGTGGCCGCCCTGGCCAAGGCGCGCGAGGTATTCGGCTGATGGACCTCAAAGATCTCTATCGCGACGTGATCCTCGATCACAACAAGGCACCGCGACTGTTCGGCAGGCTCGACCCCGCCGACTCCTCCGCGGACGGTCACAATCCTTTGTGTGGCGATCGGCTGCACGTCAGTGTCCGCCTCGACGGAGACCGGGTCTCCGACCTGCGATTCGAGGGCAAGGGTTGCGCGATATCCGTCGCCTCCGCTTCGTTGATGTGCGAGGCGATCAAGGGCAAACGGCGTTCCGAGATCACGCACCTGTTCAACGAGGTGCATGAAGTGCTGACGAAACACGATGCGCCCATTCCCGAAGATCTCGGCAAGCTCGCCGCGTTGTCCGGGGTCCGCGAATTCCCGGTGCGCGTGAAGTGCGCCAGCCTCTGCTGGCACACGTTGAACGCGGCACTCGATCGAAGTCACGAGCCTGTGAAGACCGAATGAGAACTCACGACAACGAACCCTTTGTCCTGCGCCGCGACGTCAAAGCGGTCATGGTGCCGGCTGGAATCGACATCGAACTCAAATCCGGACAGTCCGGTTTCATCACTCAGGCGCTCGGCGGCAGCTTCACGCTGTACATGGAAGGCAACCTGTTCCGACTCGCGGGAGCGGATGCAGACGCCATCGGCAAGGAAGTCTCGAAGCAGCCGCAGTTGCCGCCCAACGCCACGGAAGACGACGTACTCGCAGTGGCCTGGGATCAGCTCCGTACCTGTTATGACCCGGAAATCCCCATCAACGTCGTGGACCTTGGCCTCATATACGAGTGCACGGTGAGCGCGCATCCCGAGGGCGGACGTGTGATCAACGTGCGGCTCACCCTCACGGCGCCGGGCTGCGGCATGGGCGACGTGCTGGTTCAGGACATCAAGCAGAAACTCGAGGTCATCCCCACGGTCTCCGCCTCTGACGTCGAACTGGTGTTCGATCCACCGTGGAATCAGTCGATGATGACCGAGGCCGCCCGGCTGCAGACCGGCATGTTCTAGACCGGCGTGCTCTAATAAGTCATGTCCGATTGGACTGATGTCGGAAGCCTCGCCGAACTCGAAGCCAGTTCACGTCTCGAGTCCGACGTCGACGGCTACCGGGTGCGGGTCGCGCGGGTTAATGGGATGCTCTATGCATTCGAAGACCGCTGCACCCATGACGACTCACCCTTTGACGATGCTCCCATCGAGGACACGGAGATCACCTGCCCGCGCCACGGCGCGCGATTCTGCCTGCGCACCGGCGCGGCACTCTCCCCGCCTGCCTATGAGCCTTTGCGGATATTTACAGCACGCGAGGTTGCAGGGCGGGTCGAGGTACTTGTGTGACCTCTGACAAGGCCAAGCGACTCACGCTGATTCGCCATGGCAACGCCGAGCAGGATGCCGATGTGCGCGATTTCGAGCGCCCGCTCAGTCGCAAGGGCCAGAACGAGGCGTTGGAGATGGCGCGGCGATTTCAGGAGCGCGGCCTGGTGCCCGACCTCATTCTGGTCAGCGCCGCCACGCGCACTCGCGAAACCGCGGAGATCTTTGCCAAGGTGTCGGGTGTGGCCGCGCGGTTGCTGCAGGCCGAAGATTCACTGTATCTGGCCGAAGGGGACTGCATTCTTGCTGCGATTCGCGCCGTCGGCCCGCGTGTCGGCCATCTCATGGTGATTGGCCACAATCCGGGAATCTCCGCGGCAGCGATCTCGCTGGCGCCAGAAGCCATCACCAACGACCTGCCCACCTGCGGCACGCTGACCATGACCGTGAGCTGCCCCACCTGGAATCTCATCGATCGCCGCTGTGTTCGCGACTCGGAGCGCGACTCGCCCCGGAAGTTCTTCGACTTCAGTTGAGTGGATCCAGGTGGTGCCCGGCATCACCCTCTAACTGCTTCTAGCCACCTGAGTGATATCGACCACCGCGCCCTGGTCCCGCTCGCGCCGCACTCCCGGCAGACTCATCAGCTGCGGATCGCCGACAGTGCAGCAGTCCCGGCCCGCCTGCTTCGAGCGGTACAGGGCTTCGTCAGCGAGCCGGATCAGCGTTTCACGATCGCGCGTCATGGTCGAGTCGGAAATGCCGAAGCTCGCCGTGAACACCGGCGTGCCCGAAAGCAAGTGCGCCTCGGCCAGCGCCGCTCGCAGCCGGCCGACGACTTCCGCGGCACGCTCGGCGTTCGCGCCCGGCAACAGCAGCGCGAATTCCTCACCGCCCCAGCGCGCGACATGATCGCGGTCGCGCACCACGCTGCTAGCCGTGTCGGCAAACAACTTGAGTGCACGATCGCCCGTTTCATGGCCCTGCGTATCGTTGAGTCGCTTGAAGTAGTCGAGGTCGGCCATTACCACGGCAAACGCCGAATCGACTGCCATGAGATTGCTGAGCACTTCTTCGGCGGCTCGTCGGTTGGTGAGACCGGTCAGGCTGTCGGTGCTCGCCTGCAGCTGCGAACGCTCGAACGCGCGCAACGTGCCGATGCGCGTGCCGGCGTGAACGCCGAGCGCCGTCAGCTGGGCGATCTGCTCCGGATTGGGCGGCTTGCCCTTGGCGCCCGCCACGTGCAACACGCCGAGCGCGCGACCCATGAAGTTTACCGGTACGCAGGCCGCTGACAGCGACCCGCCCATGCGCCCTAACAACTTCGGGCAGGCGTTGAGCGCTTCGGCGTCCGGAAAAATCTGCGGATGACCGCGGCGTACCGCAATACAGCTGTAAGGTGACTCCACCGTACAGTTGGGTGATCCATTTTTGGGATGCACGCAGGCGCGCTCCAGGTGGGCGCGCGATGAATCCGCGAGCAGCAGCTCCATCGGGTGCACGTCGGAGATGGCGCTCATGGCGCGGGCGATCACGCGATCCGCCTCGGCCTCGGAGTCCGCCATTTCCAGCGCCTCCACCAGTTGGTTGCTGAAGGTGCTGCGGTTGGCCTCGGAACGCAGGCGCGTCAGCATGCCCTGCATGGTGTCGGCCAGCAGATTGATCATGCGCGCGAGGCCGCTCACTTCATCGGAACCGTTTGTGTCGCAGCGATTGTCCATGTCGCCGGCGGCCAGTGCCTGCGCCACCTCGCCGACCTCGCGCAACGCATTCTGAATGGATCGTGCGATGGCCCAGAACACCAGCATCGCCACGACCGCCGCGGCCAACGCACCGCCAATCAACCATATCTTTACCGAACCGGAACGGCCTGCCGCGCTCAGTACGCGCGACTCGACGCGTTGCAGGACACCACGCATGCGCGTCATCGCCTCCTGCAACGCGGACTCGAGACCCACACGCCGCGGCTCGAGTTCGGCGAACGCCCACGCCGTGGCGCCGCCCGCGCCACCACCCTGGCGCACAAAGTCTTCGACGCTTTCGAGATACTGCGCAGCCGGCCTTCGCAACGAATCGGTGATCGCGGCCACTTCGGCGGTTGCCTGCAGGGACCAAGTGAGATCGAGTTGAGCGCGCAGCGCGCTCACCAGGTTGTTAGGCGTTGAACTCGGCACCGCGGCGGCGGACTGCAGCTCCGCGCCAATGCTCGCGTGCAAGGTGAGCGCACGGTCCAATGAACGCTGAACGGTGGCGACGCGCGCCAGGTCCGCGCTCGCTTCGGTCTGCAGTTGCATGGCACGCAGACAGCCCGCGACGAGGCCCGCTTCCGCGAGCACCAGAATCGCAAGCATTATGTAGAAACGCCCGGTGATGGGAATCGACGCGAGCCACCGGCGCGTATGTCTTCCAGTCATTGCAGTACCGCCCCTCCCAGCGTATCGCTGAACAGGCTATCGGCGGTGCCGGGGGGGACCTTAGGGCGCGGCGGCGCGAATGGCGGCGCCACTCGCGACACAGCACTCAGTTTCCGACCTGCAGGAGCCGGATCGGCGTGTTAGCGCGCCGCGAGCGACAGCAGTCCCGCGTTTCCGCCAATCGCGGCGGTATTGGTGGTGATGATCTGTTCGGTCGCTAAGCGGTGCAGGTATTGCGGTCCGCCGGCCTTTGGTCCGGTGCCGGAAAGCCCCATTCCACCGAAAGGCTGCACGCCCACCACCGCGCCGATCATGTTGCGATTGATGTAGACGTTGCCTACGCGAAGCGTGCGCGCGATCCGCTGCGCCAGGCCATCGATACGCGTGTGGATGCCCAGCGTGAGCCCGTAACCCTGGGCATTCACGGCGGCAATCACTGCGTCCAGGTCACGCGCCCGATAGCTGACCACGTGCACCACCGGACCGAAGACTTCGCGTTTGAGGTCGCTCAATGCGTCGATCTCGACCGCCAGCGGTGCAAAGAACCGGCCGCGAGTGCCTTCGATGGGGCGCGCGCGATGACTCCATGGCGCACCCTTGACGATCTGCGCGGCGTGTTTTTCCAACATCGACAAAGCTTCGTCGTCGATCACCGGACCCACGTCAGTCCCAAGAAGTGCCGGATCGCCGAGCACCAGCTCATCCATGCAGCCGGCTAACAAGGTTTTTACGCGCGGCGCGATCTCCTGTTGGACCAGCAGGATGCGAAGCGCAGAACAACGCTGCCCGGCGCTGTTGAATCCCGACTGCACCACATCGAGCACCAGTTGCTCGGCGAGCGCCGAGCTGTCTGCCAGCATGACGTTCAGCCCGCCGGTCTCAGCAATCAGCGTGCCGATGGCGCCAGGACGTGCCGCCATGGAACGCTCGATGAGCCGCGCGGTTTCAGTCGATCCCGTGAACACCACGCCTGCCAATCGAGGATCGCGCGTCAGCGCGCCACCCACCTCGGCGCCGTCGCCCGGCACGAATTGCAGCGCCTCGGGTGGCACGCCCGCCTGCAGCATGAGCCCGGTTGCATATGCCGCGGTCAGCGGAGTCTGTTCGGCCGGCTTCGCCACCACGGTGTTGCCGGCGGCAAGTGCCGCCGCGACCTGTCCCGTGTAGATAGCCAGCGGAAAATTCCAGGGACTGATGCAGCCGAACACGCCCTTGCCGCGCAGGCGCATGAGGTTGCGCTCGCCCGTGGGCCCCGGCAGCGCGGACTCGTGCGAGAAATCGCGACGCGCCCGCGCCGCGTAGTAACGCAGGAAATCGACCGCTTCGCGCACTTCGCCGATCGCATCGGGCAGCGTCTTTCCGGCCTCGCGCACGCATCGCGCCACCAGTGCCGCGGTGTGCTCTTCGAACAGCGTCGCCGCCCGCTCGAGGACGGCCGCGCGTTTCTCACCACCCAACGTATCCCAATCTTCCTGCGCTCGCAGCGCATCGCCGACGGCGCTGTCCACATCCGCCGCATTGGCCGAGGTGACGCTGCCGATCTGCTCGGTGGTATCAGCCGGATTGACCAGCGCAACGCCCTTGCCCGATTGCGTCTGTCCGGAAAGGATCGGCGCGGCACTCCACGGTTGTTGGGAGGCGCGGCCCATGTCCCGAAGCAAAACATCCACCGCTTGTCCGTCGGCGAAGTTGAAGCCTGAGGAATTCGCGCGCTCCGGCGCGAACAGGTTCGCCGGCAGCGGAATTCGCGGATGCGCCACGCGTTCGAGCGCATCCACTTCCGCGACCGGGTCGGACACCACTTCTTCGGCGGGCAGGCTGGCATCGACGATGCGATTGACGAATGAAGTGTTCGCGCCGTTCTCGAGCAGACGCCGCACCAGGTAGGGCAACAGATCTTCGTGTGCGCCGACAGGTGCATAGACGCGGCACGGAAACTTGCCCCAGGGGCCGCGCACCACGCTGTCGTAGAGCTCCGCGCCCATGCCGTGAAGTCGCTGGAATTCAAATCGATTGGCGTCGCCGCCGAATACTTCCGCGACGTGCGCGATCGTGTGCGCATTGTGAGTAGCAAACTGCGGATAGACGCGCTCTCCGGCGCTCTCCAGCAGCCGCGCGCACGCCAGATAGGAAACGTCCGTATTCGCCTTGCGCGTGAACACCGGATAGCCGGCGAGTCCCCGCTCCTGCGCGCGCTTGATCTCGCTGTCCCAGTACGCGCCCTTGACCAGGCGAAGGGTGATGCGCCGGTCGGACTGACGCAGCCGTTTCATCAACCACTCGATGGTCGCGTAGGCGCGCTTTTGATAGGCCTGCACCGCAAGGCCAAAGCCCGCGTAACCGCGCGTCACTTCGCTCTCGAGCAGCCGGTCGATCAACAACAGAGACAACTCGAGGCGTTCGGCCTCTTCGGCATCGAGCGTCACCCCGATGCCGGCCTCACGCGCCTGGCGCACCAGTGTTTCGATCACCGGGTAGAGTTCAGTCATCACGCGCGGCGCTTGCGAGAATTCGTACCGCGGATGCAAGGCCGACAGCTTGATCGAGATGCTGTGCCGCGCGTTGATCGACTCACGAGTCTCGACCGCCTTGCCGACGGCCGCGATGGCGGCGGAATACTTCTCCCGATAACGCTCGGCATCAGCGCGCGTCAGCGCCGCCTCGCCCAGCATGTCGAAGGAGTAGCGATAGTCGCGCTCGTCCTTGCCGGCGGCTCGCGTCAGCGCGCTCTCGATGTCGCGCCCCATGACGAACTGGTGGCCGAGGATGCGCATGGCCTGTTTGATCGCCGCGCGCGCCACGGGCTCGCCGAGTTTACCCACGAGGCGCGAGTACCAGGACCGGGCCTCGCCCACCTCATTGCGGTCGAGCGCCACCACGCGGCCCGTAAGCATGAGGCCCCACGTGGACGCATTCACCAGCAGGGAATCGCTGTCGCCCAGATGATCGTCCCAGGCGCCGCTCGGGATCTTGTCCGCAATGAGCCGGTCTGCGGTTTCGCCGTCCGGAATGCGCAGCAACGCTTCGGCGAGACACATGAGGATTACGCCTTCGCGCGAGGCGAGACTGTATTCGCGCAGAAACGCGTCCAGAGCGCCGCCGCTGCCCCGCGCGGCGCGCACCGCCTGCACCAGGGCGAGCGCCCTTGTGCCCGCGCTACGGCCGGCAGCTTCGGGGAGCCGCGCCTGGTCGGCGAGAGTGCGTACAAGTGGTTGTTCGTCGGTGAGATATTGCGGGTTGATCGCCTTGGCGATCACGTCCGCCCGTTCGAGCAGGGGAAACTTTGTCATGAGGGAAATTCTATTGAATTCGCCGCCGTGCGTCCCAATAGCCGGACCATGACTGCATCCGTACCCGCCGTAACCACGGCCACCTTCTCCGCCGAGGTCGTGGGCGCCTCCGCCTCGCAACCGGTCCTGGTCGACTTCTGGGCTCCCTGGTGTGGCCCCTGCCGTGCGCTCGGGCCGGTGCTCGAACAACTGGCGGACGAGAACGCCGGCAAGATCAAAGTCGTCAAGGTCAACACCGACGAGAACCAGGATCTCGCCCAACAGTTCCAGATCCGCGGCATCCCTGCCGTCAAACTCTTCCGCAATGGACGTGTCGTCGACGAGTTCGTCGGCGCGCAGCCGCTGGCGCAGGTGCGCGCCTTTCTCGAACCGTATTTGCCGCGCGCCTCGGCGGACGAACAAATCGCCGCGCGCGAGCTGGCGAATCACGGCGACTACGCCGCTGCAATTACGCAACTGCGCAAGGTGGCGGACGCCGATCCCAGTAATTTCGATGCGCGCCGGGACCTCGCGAGGTACCTCGCGCTCTCCGGCGATGTCGTCGAGGCGTCGAAGGTGTTAGGGCAGCTTCCGCCGCAGACGCAGAACGAACCTGCATCGAACGCCGCCCGCGCGATCATCCATTTCGCGGCGCTGGCCACCAACGAAGCTGCGCGCACGGACACCCTGCGCGCAAGCGCCGCACGTGCACTGCTCGGCGGCAGTCTCGATGCGGCCATCGAGACCCTGCTGTCACGCATGCAGACTGACCGCGTGTTCACCACGCGTGCGGGGCGCGAAGACCTCCTGCAGGCATTCGCGCTGCTGCCCGCCGATGATGCGCGTGTGGTCGGCTGGCGTCGGCGGCTCGCCGCGCTACTCAATTAAGGCCGCTTGGCGGCACTGTTGAATCAGGAATACAGTAGGCGCCGGTCCTTTCCGGGAGACGTGTCACGCGGCATGCGGCGACGGCCTTTCTTGCGCTCGTATTGAGCGCACCCGGAATTGCCTCGGCAAAGGCGAAAACAAGTCGCATCGAGATCACGGGACCGGGACTTTCTCGCCCGCTCGAGATCATCGCGCCTGAAATCGTTTCGGAATTCAACATCTGGAATGGCCCTGGCGTCCGGGTGAACGGCGAATCCGTGCATCTCGACCCCGCTCATCAGCGCGGCCATTTCATCGACTGGCCTCGTGGTGCGGTGAACAAACAGGCGGCAGGACTGCAGCGTTTCATCGTGACATTTCACCTGGATGCTGCGCGCGCGCCGAATGAGAATGGGTCGCGATACGTGGTGTTCTACGAATTCGACCGGTCGAAACCCGGCGGTTACATCTACTTACCGCTCCCGCAGGACACGCGACCCCATCACAACTCAGCGATCGGTCACGGCGTCGAAGGCACCTGGTTCCACTCCACCGCGACGTGGGAAGCGCACATTCGCGCCTCGATTCTCCAGCGCCAATCGGCTCCCGACACTGCCTCTGCCATGTGATCGCGGCGCTACTCTAAGGATCGCGCCAGCGCTGGTTGTCCGCAATCTCCGCTTCGAGTTTTCTTTCCAGTACTTTGTACCGCGCGTTGCCTGCGAGCGGCAGCGCATAGAGCGGATCGCGAGTAATTTCCGCCGGTCCGAACATCGGGTACTGGGTAGATAGCTGCTCCAGCAGGGTGACGGCTTCGCCGCCCGCGTCCGCCCACGCCAATACGCGGGCCGCCTGCGCCTGCGCATACAGCTCGATGCCCGGATGGATGTTTCGCGGCGCCATCACGAGGGCGGCGCGCGCCTCGACGACCGCCTTGACCTTGTCCCCGGTGAGCAGCGCGCCTTCTGCCGCGAGCATTCGCAAGTACCAGGCATTCCATTTCGTAACGGGTTCGTGCGCCGCGAATTCCAGCAGGACACGCCCGTCACGCGCTGCAGCCGCGACGTCCTGTTCGAGCAGCTGCACCCAGCCATGCAGCTCAGCCAACGGTTTGCGGCCGATCGCAGGAACGGTCAGCATGCCCGCCAGCGACTGCGGAATGGTGTCCAGATCCGATTGCTCGACCAGAGCCTTGAGTTCGGGGAAGCGCCGCGAATATAAAAACAAGTTGAATCGCGCCGCGAGCTGCGCTTCCGGGTTCGACAGCGCGTCGCGTCGTGCGATTTCGTACTCAAACCGTTGCAGGTGACCTGTGAAGGCGAACAATCTCCAGCCGTAGGTGATCAGGCCCGGATAAAGCGAATCGAAATCACGCGCGACGCGCAGCGATTCTTCTCCTCGCCGCGCCAACTTGAGGCCCGTTGCCCAGTCGGAAGTGACCAGGTTATTGCCCGGATCGAGCTGCGCCGCTCGCCTGTGATACGCGAACGCTTCGTCGTGCCGCCCGGCGAAACTCAGAAAGCGCGCGAGGTACAGACTGACTTCCGAGCTGTGGGGATTCATTCGCTCCGCGGTTTCCAGCAATCGACCTGCCTTCGCTCGATCGAAATCGACGAGTTGCGCATATGCCGCCTCCGTTACCAGCAGTGGCGGCGTGTCGCCCATCACGCCGCGCGCGACCGCGAGATCGGCGCGCAGCACAGCCAGGTTCGCCTCGCTCACATCGAGGCTGCCGATGAACCTGGCCATGCGTATCCGGGCGCGCGCGAGGTATGCGGCGGCAAAGGTGCCGTCGAGCCCGATCGCTCGGTCCAGAAGCCCGAGCGCCTCGAGCTGCACGCGCGGCGAGCGCGCGGCGTGGATGGTCAACATCGACAGCTGCGATTTCAGATAGAGGTCATAGGCGTCCGGATTGGCGGACTGCGGCAGCTCGCCGATATTGCCGGACAGCTTGACCGCAAGTTGTGAGCCGACTTCCTCGGCCACCGCAGATTGCAGAGCGATCGTATCGACCAGTTGCCGATCGAAGTTCTTCGACCACAGGTGAGTATCACTGCGCGCATCGATGAGCTGCAGCGTCAGTCGCACCGTTTGACCCTCTCGCCGCACGGAACCTTCGAGCACGTGCGTAACGTGCAACTCCTTCGCAATTTCGCGAACCGATTTTGGCGCATCTCGATAGACCCGCATGGTAGTGCGGGAGATCACTTCGAGATTGACGGCGCGGTTGGCGATCGCGCCCAGGATTTCCTCGTGCATCCCGTCGGTAAAGAACGCGTTGGCCGGATCGGGACTCAAATTCTTGAACGGCAGCACCGCCAATCGAAGCCGCGATTCTTTCGCGTTCGGGCTGATCGTTTCGACGGGCGCACCGGCGGTGTCCGACAGGTAAATGGCGAGCGCGCCACTCGCGACGAGTGCCGCGCAAACGCCGACCCAGGCGAGTATTTGCCCACGTCTGGGCCCACTTGCAGGGCTCGATACCGGCGCCGGCAGCGTTGCCACGTCGGCACGCGGAGCGTCACCGATATAGCGATAGCCCCGGCGCGGCAGGGTTTCGATGTATCGCGGGGCATCGGCATCGTCATGGAGCACTGCGCGCAGGCGGCGCACGCCCGAGTTCAAGTTGGTATCGAAATCCACCACGGTCTTCGGCCAAAGACGCGCGATGAGTTCCTCGCGCGTCACCACTTCACCCGCCCGACTCAGCAGTTCATCGAGGATCTGGAACGGAAGTTCCTGTAATCGCACGCGACTGCCAGCGCGCTCAAGCTCGCCCGATGCGCGATGCAGCGTCCAGTCATCGAAATGAATCACGGGTGGTTTGGTCATTCGAAACAACAGGATACGAGCTGCCCCTCCGCGTCACAAACATTTCAGGCACATGCCAGCACCCGTTCATCGCGTTCGCTACCGCAACTCAACATGCTCGTGGCTCACATCCAAGACTCGGAAGCAAAGGAATGACCGATAAACTGGTATTGAACCGGCGCGAATGCTTCACGGGCCTCGCTACCGCGGCGCTGCTTCCGCTGAGCGGCTCAGGGAAAGTTACGACTTCGCCGAACGCAGGCCGACCCCGCTGGGCAGCAGTGCAGCAAGTCCTGGATGCGTTCGTGGCGGAGGGCATCGCGGCCGGCACGGCAGTCGCCATTGCATTTGGCGACGAACCGCCCGCCTATCCCTCGGCTGGGACATTGGCCTTCGGCTCGGCGGTTGCCTTCGATGAACACAGCATCTGCCGGCTCGCTTCGATTACCAAGAATGTCACTCGGATCGCGGCCCTGCTGTTGGTCGAGGACGGCAGAATCGAGCTGGATCAGCCCGTCGCCGATGTGCTGCCTGAGTTTCGTTCGCTGCATGTGGCCATCGATATCGAAAAGGGCCTGGCTTCGAGACCCGCCAGGAACACGATGACCATGCGCCATCTGATTACCAACACCTCCGGGCTCGGCAGCTGGACGCCCGGCTCCGACGGCGGCGATGAGCTGCATGCCGTCTATCGCGAACGCGGCATCACCCCGGGAAATTCCGGCAGCGGTCGCAAACGACCCGGGTATGGCCCACAGGTCTTCGACCTCGACGAGATGGTCGCGCGAGTCGCCGAGCTGCCGCTGGCGTACGAACCTGGCACGGTGCTGCATTATTCGATCGGCTTCGATGTCATGGGATTGGTCATCGAACGCGTGTCGGGCAAGGGCTACGACACTTTCCTCGAGGAGCGGCTGTTCGCGCCGCTCGACATGAGCTCCACCGGATTTCAGGTCGAGGAAAAAGACGCCGCGCGCCTCACGACTAACTACGACGCCACGCGCGCTGGCGTGAACTCGGCGTCATCGCCAGGCGTCGATGCCAATGCACCGGCTGGCTTCAGGGTCCGTGATGCCGGAGCGACTTCGGACTGGCTCACGAAACCGTCTCTGCTGACGGGCGGTGGTGGCCTCGTCTCCACCGCGCGAGATTTCTTCCGCTACGGCGGCATGTTGCTGGGGGAAGGCACTTTCGAAGGTGCTCGCGTCATGAAACCCGAAACTGCGCAACTCGCGCTTTCCGATCTGAAGCCAGGAGGTGTTGCGAATCCAAGCGCGGGCATAGGTGCCGGAAGCCGCGCGATGCTGCAGAACCCCCTGACGCCACCGGGCACTTTCGGCGGCGGTGGCGCAACCAGCACGCTGTTCTGGATCGATCGCGCGCGCCGCGGCAACGTGGTGTTCCTCACCCAGACCATTTGGGAAGGGGGGCCGGCCAATGTTCCCTATCCACGCCGACTGTTCGCCGCCATCGAGGAGTCGCTGAAATCATGAATGGAAATCACCGCGCGTCGCACACCCGCCGATCCTTTCTGCGGGGGTTTTCTTTCACCGCCGTGGGCGCGCCGCTGCTGGCCTACGGGGCGAACGTTGTCTCACCCGCGCGCACTCCCCGCATCGGATATTACGGGACGACCAACCCACCTTACCTGATGAATGCGTTCCTCGAAGAGCTGCGCGCACAGGGCTTTTCCGACGGCGACAACGTGATCGTCGAAAAGAGCGATTCGGCCGAGAAAGCAAAGGCAATGCCCGGCATGGAGCTGAGCTTCATCGTCGCCGGGTCCCTGCCATCCGCGCTCCTGGTGCGCAACGCCAACCCGAACATGCCCATGGTGATCGCGACATGTCCGGGCATGGTGAGCAATGGCTTCGCACGCAGCCTCGCGCAGCCCGGCGGCATCTACACCGGCCTCGATGAGCTGCCGCCAGGCGTAACGGCCAGACGGGTGGAGCTCCTCAAGACCGCGGCGCCCTCGGTGAAACGAATCGCGCTGTTGTCGACGACGCCGGGCGTAGGCGGCCACGAGAAGCAGCACGAGGACGCCCAGACTGCGGCCCAGCGACTCCACATGACCGTCAAGGTGTATCGAGCACCCACGATCGGCGACGTGGACGGCGCCCTCGCGGCCATCGCATCGGATGGAATGGACGGCATGCTCAATTTCCAGGGCGCGGTGTCGATTTTCAAGCGCCAGGCCATCGTCGATTTCGCCGCCGAACATCGCCTTCCGGCGATCTACCAGGCGACGATGTTCGCCGAAGCCGGCGGGCTGATGACCTGGGCGCCAGATCTGGCGGAGCAGTACCGCGAGGCGGCACGCTACGCCGCCACGATTCTGCGCGGCTCGAAACCCGGCGAGCTGCCCGCCAAATATCCCGCCAAATACTTCCTGACGCTAAATGCGGGAGCGGCGAACAAGATAGGCCTGTCGTTCCCCGCGACGTTGCTTGCGGAGGCGTCCCGCGTCATATAGTAGATAGTACGCGCAGCTCGATTCCGTGTTGCTGCCAACGGGCGAAAGTCAGCCCGCACTATCCACCGGTGCGGATTCCGTGAACGGCTCACCAAACTAGTGGGCCGGCAATGATAAGCTCCGCGCCTGACGTAACAACCCTGCGGTACGGTCATGTCTTTGCGACTCCTGGCGTGTTTTCTCACGTTCCTGCTGGCCTCCTGCGGCGGAGGGGGCGGAAGCTCGAGTGGAAGCAGTAGCAGCAGTAGCGGCGGCGGCATGAATCCCCCCGGCGACGTGGAATTCTCGCTGATCAACCGCACTCTGCAATTCACAGCTCAGGACCTGGTCAGTGCGCCGTCGCGTCAGTCCCTCAGTGCCAGAGTCAATCCCCGCAACGCCGGTGGCACGCTCTACATCCTCGTCACCATCAATGGTCCGGCCGTGCAGGATGTCGGTCTACCCAACGTCGGCCCCAATAACATTGGCTATGTCGAGGTCTATCCGCAGGATCCCAACTTGCTGGGCCCGGGCACCCACACCGCCACACTGACCGTGCGCGCCTGCATGGACAGCCCGAACTGCGCCTCCGGCGAACTCACTGGCAGCCCGAGCACTGCCACCGCCACTTACACCATCGCGCCACACGCCGTGGCGCGCGACCTGGTGTTCCCCCGCGTCGCCGTCGCGGGCTCTGCGGGCACGGTGATCATCCGGGGCGCAAATCTTTCGAGCGTCAGCAGCGTTCATTTCGGTTTGCAGGCGGCAACGACATTCACCATCGTGAGCGGCACGGAGATCCGTGCCAACTACCCCGCCATGGCCGCTGGCCTTTACGATGTTCGCCTGAACGGCGCAGCCATTCCGTTCAGCGCCGATCTCGCCGTCACCGAGCCGCAGAGCTACGTCGACGCACTGCTGTCGTACCCCTCGGCATCCGTATCGTCGCCGCCAGCGTCACCCAAATACGACGCGGAACGTCGCGCCATCTACCTGGCACTGCACGCGAGCGACATGGCGCAGAACCGCCTGGTCAAATACTCATACGGCGCGACCGGATGGTCATCGCCGGAGGCCGTGAGCATCCCCAATCTGCGCGACGTGATCATCAGCCCAACGGGCTCTCACCTGCTCGGCTACGCTGGAAACTCCATCCTCGAAATTGACCCGGTAACGCTGGCAACCACGGGCACGTTCGATGTGCCGCCGCATCCCTTCCAGCAGCTGGACGATCTGTTCATCAACTCCCTCGCCCTCGCCAACGATGGCAAGGCAATGCTCATGTTTGGCTGCCGTTGCGGTAGCTCGTCAGTCCATGCGTATTTCTTCAATATGTCGACGCATGAATTCAAGTACGCCCGGCCGGATCCGTATTTAGACGCGTACAGAATGAGTATCAGCGGTGCGGATGCACCGCGCATCTTCGCCAGTGCGGATGGTTCACAGGTTCGCGCCGCACACCTTCTCCGTTACGACCCATCCACGGGCGGCCTGGCCAGGCTACCTTTGATGCAAGGTGGCCTGACAAGCAGCAACCGTCTACCGCACTTCGAAATGAGTCGACACGGCACCAGGTTCGCACTGGCGGGAATCATTGATTCATTCTCCGGAAGCTCGCCGGTCAATGTCGATGTGTACGATGGCAACAATCAACGTCTGGGTCGCATCGCCGAACCGACGTTTCAGAACATCCAGAACCGACACGCGGTGGTCGCACCGGATGGAAGTCGCGTGTACGTATTTCACGTGGATCAGCAGCAGCAGCAATCCATCGTGGCAATTTCAACCTTTGACATCACCACGACGGTGCCGGTCACGGCGTTCCCGCAAATTGGCGCGCGCGTGTCTGTCACGCCGATGCCGCGGGTCAATCCGTTCGCAGGCGTGACCATTACGCCGGAGGGACGCACCCTGCTGATGGCTTCCGATGCGGGCGTGTTCGTCCAGCCCGTGCCGTGAGATTGAGATCGGCGTCAGTCCGACGCCGCCTCCTTCCGCAACCGCTCGGCCTCGCCGTGGCCCAGGTAGGCGCGGATCCCCATTCGGGCGAGATACAGGAGTGGGATCAGCGCGATGGCCGCCGCCATCTTGTACCCGTAGTTGACCGTGCCCACCGCCAGGAATTGCGGGATGGACCACTGCTGGGGCCCAAGAACGAAAGCGATGTACAACACGATGAAGCTGTCGAGTAGTTGGGAAACGGCGGTCGAGCCGGTGGCGCGCAGCCAGACGAATCGTTCGCCCGTCGCCCGCAGGATCCGATGGAAGATCGCGACGTCGATGAGCTGCCCGACGAGAAACGCGACGATGGAGCCGCAGATCGTCCACATACCCTGTCCGAATACGAGCGCATAAGCCCGGTTGATGTCGGGCACGCCGAGATCCTTGTTGACTTCCACCCAGAACGTCGCCGGCGCGAGTGAGATGGCGAGATAGGCCGCGAGAAACGCGTAAGCGATGAACGCGACCGCGATCCACGAAATCAGGCGGACGCCGCGGACGCCAAAGTATTCGTTGATGACGTCCGTCATGATGAACACGAAGGGCCACAGCAACACGCCCGCTGTGAAATTCAGCGTGCCCCCGATACCGAACAACGACCAATGGAACGGCGCCGCGCCGATGCTCTGTTCCAGCGCAAAGATCTTCACGCCGACAAATTCGGCAATCAGCGCATTCGTGAGGAAGAACCCGGCGAGAATAATGAACAGGCGGTTGGCTCGGTGATCGGTGGTGCGCATGAAAAGTCTTCCGTTTCAGTCGCGGCCGCGCAGGCGGCGCAACTCGCGGCGGCCATGTTTGTCCGGCCGCTCGAGCGAGCGTGGCTGCGCAAACGCCGATACCAACCGGGATTGTTCGGCGAATTTCTCACGGGCCGCGCGTGCGGTGTCCGTTTCGGCATAACACACTTGAGCGACCGGCGCCGAGCCGCGCCGGTCGGGCAACTTCAGAACCTCGCATTCGAAGTCGTATCCCGGGCGCCTGAGCGAGAGGCGGTCGCCCACTTTGACGGCATGCGCCGGTTTGACGCGCTGCCCATTCACGTGAACTTTGCCGCCCGCCACCGCTTCAGCCGCCAGCGTGCG
>DASTTJ010000349.1:0-14635 GCA_035760205.1 Steroidobacteraceae bacterium
ACAAGGCCGCCATGGTGGCGCTGGCCGATTCGTTGAAGGTGCCCACACCAGCGAGCATCAGGCTCCAGTCGCTGGCGGATCTCGACACCACAGGTCCGCTGCCCTATCCAGTCGTGATCAAGCCGGGACGCTCACGCGTGCTCACCGACAAGGGCTGGTTGTCCACCGGCGTGACTTACGCCAGCAGCGAAAGTGAACTGCGCGCCACTCTTACCGCGCTGCCGCCCGAAACCTACCCCGTATTGCTCCAGGAACGCATTGAGGGTCCGGGAGAAGGATTCTTCGCGCTCTACGCGCAGGGCAAACCCGTCGCGTTTTTCGCGCATCGCCGCCTGCGCGAGAAGCCGCCGTCCGGTGGAGTGAGCGTGCTGCGTGAAAGCGCCGAGATCGCTCCCGACACGCAGGCCTACGGCACCGCCTTGCTGGACGCGCTGCAGTGGCACGGCGTCGCCATGGTGGAGTTCAAGCGCGATGCGAACAGTGGCCGCCTCTATCTCATGGAGATCAACGCGCGCTTCTGGGGTTCGCTGCAACTCGCCATCGACGCAGGCGTCGACTTTCCGCTGTTGCTCGCGAAAATCGCCGCCGGCGAAACACCCGCCCCTGTCAAACATCGCGTCGGTGTACGCAGCCGCTGGTTGCTAGGCGATCTGGATGTCCTGATCAAGGTTCTGACCCAGCCACGCGCCGCGCTCAATCTGCCGACCAATTTCCCGTCGCGAGGAAAATTTCTGTGGGAGTTCCTGCAGTTCTGGCGCAAGGACCAGCGTGATGAAATCTGGCAAGGCGACGACCGCAAACCCGGGTGGTTCGAACTCAAGAAGTGGTTGTCGGGAAGGTAAAACGGTGCGGAGTGCCATTCGAAAGACAGTGGTGGGTAGAACAACTGACCTTCGCCGCGCCCTCAAGGAAATCTTCATCCCCTTTGTTCGTGAACGGGGATTTGAAATCGACAATCGCCACGCGCCTGGCTTCGTGGACTTTCGCCGCGCCAGGGGCGGTCGAGTGGAGTTTTTGGAGATTCAGTGGGACAACAAGGGCCGGCCACGGTTCAAGTTCAGCTTTGGCTCCGTAGCCGAAGCCGGATCCGACTGCCACGGTACTCGTGTCGCTGCAGGTGACGTCGGCCCCGGACAAGCACCAAGATATGTTTCCCTTTTCCCAAACGGAAATGGCAGCAGCACCCGGCATTGGTTCTGTCAGGACAATTCGTTCGTCAAAACCGTGCTCAGTTTGCGTGGCTCCAGGCCACCGGAAGAAGTCTGTATCGAGCTACTTGGGTTCTTCCCAGAGGTCGAGGCGTATTTCGAGTACGACGCAGTCGGACCGCATTGCCGTCTATTCACGACGGGGTTCACGGATGCTTCGGCCTGACAAATCGCTGGGGCGCCGGCGTGCACGATCAGGAGGCACTCGCCAATGAAGCGGGTCTTGTTCGTGTGTTCACAAAACAAACTTCGTAGCCCTACCGCTGAGCAAGTGTTTTCAGATCGGCCAGGGTTCGAGGTGGCTTCGGCAGGCACCGCTTCATCTCAAGAACAAGCGGGTGATCTGCCTCGACATCCCGGACAATTTCAAATACATGGACCCTTTGCTCATTCGAATTCTCGAAGCCAAAGTCGGCCCGTTCTTCAGCCGACGCTAGACGTGCCACCTTCTCAACCTCGTGGCCTTGTTTCTGTTCGCGCTGTCGTTGGCGCTTTGGGCCGCTTACCGCCAAAATGGCTCCACGTCTGAAACCTCCCGGAGATGAACTTGAAGAAGGCCGGAAAGAGCGAAGGGAAATCGGCATCGGAGCAGATCACGAAGAAGTTCGCCGAACTCGGCACCTGGCGCGAAAAGACCCTGAGCAGGATGCGCAAGCTCATCAAGGATGCGGACCCTGACATCCTCGAGGAATTGAAGTGGATGGGTACTCCGGTCTGGTCACACGACGGCATCATCTGCACGGGTGAGTCCTACAAGGACAAAGTGAAACTCACCTTCGCCAAGGGCGCGTCCTTGAAGGATCCCACCCGCCTCTTCAACTCGAGTCTCGACGGAAACGTACGCCGCGCGATCGACATCTCCGAGGGAAGGTCCGTTGACGCGTCCGCGTTCAAGGCACTTGTTCGCCAGGCAATCGCGCTCAACAAAGCCAAGTCAAAGGGCAAATGAGATGGCCAGCAAGCGTCCAACTACCATCGCCGAGTACATCCGCGCGGCCCCACGCCAGGGTCAGCCGCACTTGCGCAAGATCTACGCGATCCTCAAAAGCGTCGCACCGGACGCGAAAGAAACCATCAAGTGGGGCACGCCATTCTTCGTGAACCCGCGATTCGTATTCGCCTTCTCGGCACACAAGGCGCACTGCAACTTCGCGCCGACGACGGAAGCGCTCGAGCATTTCCGCAAGCAACTGGAAAAGCATCCAACGACCAGGAACTTCCTGCAGATTCCCTACGACAAGCCCGTGCCGGAAGCCCTGTTGCGCAAGATCGCTGAATACCGGGTACGCAACGTGGGTGATGGAGACAATTTCTGGTAACTCCTGGCGCCCGCGCCTAACCAGTTAATTCCCGCGGTTACATTTCCTATACATATGTGACGAATGCCGGAAGTACCGTACTTCGCATGATGACGAGAACCGTTTTACGGCGTTGGCCGCCCCTCTTCGTTGTGTGCGCGCTGAGCATTGGACTTTCCGGTTGCGGCGAGGAATCGGACGCGGGAGACGACCGCGTGGGCCGCGGAAACGTCGTGGTCTTTGCGAGTCGCGAGAGATTGCAGTGCGACTTCACCGGCGGCATCACGCCGCAGCAGAGTGAGCAGAAACTGATCCGCGAGGGCGTCGATGTCCTTCGATCGGGCTGTGGCGGCATGACCGAAGTGGCTTTTGCCGCGGTGTGCGGCGGCGCATCGGGCGATATCGTGTTGCACGAGATCCGGTCCGTGAACCTGGATACGGCGGAACGCGTGGGCTTTGGCTCCGTAGCGGAACTGCGGGTGCCCGGCGGCATCCCAGGTTATGCCTGGGTGGATTGCGAGACCGGCGCTCGCCTGCCCTGACGATCGCTCAGCCGAGCCGTTTTGCGAGCTCGTCCGTGCACAACAACAATCGCATCACGACCGCTTCGGCAGCGGCCGCATCCATTTCATAGGGGTCCGGAATCTCCATCGGATTGGGCCCCATCGCCCCCAGCCACACGAACTTCGATTCGTCGGCCTCCGCGCGTTTGAGCGACACCCAGTTGCGCCGGTCCATCAGTACGATGAGGTCGGCGCCAGCGAAATCCGCATCGGACACCACCCGCGACCGGTGCTGACTCAGATCCACGCCCAGCCGGGCACTCATATTTATATGGGCCGCTGGAGAGGGCCGTTCGCCCTTGGGGTGAAATCCCGCCGAGGAGATTACTCGGCCGGGTCCGAGCAGCTCGCGCAGCCTCACCGCCACCAGCGGGCTGCGATAGATATTGCCGTGGCACACGACGAGCACTTTGGCACCC
Source organism: Steroidobacteraceae bacterium (assembly GCA_035760205.1). Taxonomy (GTDB): domain Bacteria; phylum Pseudomonadota; class Gammaproteobacteria; order Steroidobacterales; family Steroidobacteraceae; genus CADEED01. The sequence continues at coordinate 3,489 of DASTTJ010000349.1, forward strand.
GGACCGCCATGCGCGGCCAGCGCCCGCACGCTGACTGCTCGGGCATCCCGCAACGCGCGCTTTGCGCCGAGCCTGAGCAAAAAAGTCTTGAATTTACGCAGCAGCATGGTGTCCGCACAGCTTCTCGTAGAAGCGCATGAGTCGTTCGGTGCGCAGATCGAACGCAAATTCTTCGAGGATGCGCGCGTGCGCATGCTCGGCCATTTGCGCGAAACGCGAAGGTTTGGCCAGAAACGCCTCGATGCCCTCGACCAGCTTGTCGAGTGAATGCGGCGGAATCAGATAGGCGCCGCGCGCCCCCATGACCTCGGCGGTGCCGCCCACATCCGTGGCCACCACGGGCACACGCAGATACGCCGCCTCGAGAATCACATTAGGAAGTCCTTCGGTGAACGAGCTCTGTACGACCAGGTGCACGTCTTTGTACACCTTGGGCATGTCATCCACGAAGCCCAGGAAGCGCACGCGATCGCCAATGCCACTTACGTTGGCGAGCTGACGAAGCTCCGCCTCCAGAGGGCCGACACCGGCGATCAGCAGCTGCACCGCGGGATTCCGCCGCGCGATCTGCGCCACGGCCTCGATGAGCATGGCCTGCCCTTTTTCGGGCGAAAGTCTTCCCACGTTCGCAATCACGATGGGCTGGCCGGCGGTTATTGCCGGGCGCGGCGCGTTGACGATGTCGGCGCCATAACGGTCGAGCATGAGCGCATTACGCAATACAAGCGCGCGGGCGCGGGTCCACCACGGCAGCAGATCGCGTGTCGCATCGGACACCGCGATCACCGCATCAGAACGGCTCAGTAGTAGTTTGTCCGCCATGCGCATGATCCGCCGCTTGGGGTCGTTGGCAATCCAGCCATGCGCGGTTCGCACCAGCTTCACCTTGCAGCGGCGCCGCGCGAGCCATCCATAGAGATTGGAACGCAGCTCGCTGGTGTGGATCACATCGATGGAATGTTCGTGCACCAGCTCGACGATGCGACTTACCACGCGTTTGTCGATACCACCGCCGTCGACGATGGTGTGCGCGCGAATGCCGCGCTGGCGCGCGCCCGCGATCAGTGGATGCACGACCGTTTCGTTCGCCACGAATGCCGCGATGTGGAATTCGATGCGCTCGGGATCGATGTGCGCGCCGGTCTCGAGGATGGTGCGCCCGGGCCCGTCGATCCACTGCGAGTCCCGAAGGTGCAGAACTTTGAGCGTCATTGCGGTCGCCGGGTGGGTTCCCAGACCTCGAGCCGCTCGCCACCGAGCCAGCGCAACAGGGCTTGGAGGGCCGCAAGATTCACCAGCACGAAGAACCCGGCGAGACGCACGAGCCCCACGCGCTCGGCGACGGCCGGAACCAGTAGTCCCAGTGCCGCGGCGGCATAGGCCGCGAGTTGCGCGTAGAACGCGAACGCATAGATCGGCTCGGCCCGCAGCGTGAACGAAGCCGCCAGGGCGGCGATCATGAACAGCGGCCCGAGCCAGCGCATGAGCTTGTGCGAAATGAGGATGAACGCGAACGTCGGATGCCTGAACGGGTTCATTAGGCCCGCGTTGCCGAACAGCGCGGTGATTCCCCGCAGAAATGTGCGTGCCTTGCGCGTGTACTCGGCGCTCTGACTCTTTGTGGCCGTCATGGCACCGCGCGCCTGCGGCTCGGCCAGCGCGCGTGAGCCCGCGCGAACGACGTTCAACACCGACAGGAAGTCCGGCGCCATGCCCGAAATGAACGGTGGAGTCAGCGCCCGCCGTTGCGCGTAGAAGCAACCGCTGGCGCCGGCAATGGAATGCGCCAGCGCTTCTTCACGGCGCAGCAGTAGTTCGATGCGGCCATACAGGCCTTCGCTGCCGCCGCCTTCCACGTAGTCTTCGCCCGAAACCGCGCCGACGGCCGGATCGGCAAAATGCGCCACCAGGCGCGCGAGCGACTCACGCTCGAGCATGATGGCCGCATCGGTGAACACCAGGATCTCGCCGCGCGCCCGCTCGAGCGCGGCGTTGAGCGCCGATGCCTTGCCGCCGCGCGGCAACACGTTGAAGGTCTCGATGCCCTGACCGCCGGCGGACTGCGCGCGCGCCAGTGTGTCATCCGTGCAGGCGTCGCCGATGACCAGCACCTGCATCTTGTCGGCTGGGTAGTCGAGCTCGAGGATGTTGCGCATCTTCGCTTCGATGCGTCGCGACTCGTTGTGCACCGGCAGGATCAGGGTGACCGACGGGCGCGCGGATGGCTCGCCCACGTGCGCCCGCCGCCCCGCAAGGCGATTCATGAGCACCAGCAATGCCGGGTAGATCGCGTACGGATACGCGATCGCGAACACGCTGATCCAGAACACGAGCACCATGTATCTACCTTACGGCAGATTCAGTTCTTTCACCGGCTCCACCAGCTGCGGCTTCAGGTGCATGTAACGCGTCGCCTTGCGCTTGGCCAGGATGTCGTTGAATACCTGTTGCGCCTGCTTCTCGGAAAGCTTTAGCGCGGTGCCCAGTTCCGCGGCGCTGTAGCCGTGGTTGAGCGCGTACAGCGCGAGATCCATCTGCGCATAGGGCAGCGCGAAATAGAACTCGTCCTGGCCCTGCGCCAGACTGTAGGTGTCCGTGGTGGGAATTGCCGCGCAGATTTCCGCGGGCAACTTCATGTGACGCGCCAGCGCGTACACCTGGCTCTTGTACAGATGCGCGATGGGTTTGACGTCGGCACTGCCGTCGCCATTCTTCACGAAGAAGCCCTGGTCGTACTCCAGTCGGTTCGGCGTACCGATCACGGCGTAGTTCAGGCGATCCGCGTGGTAGTACTCCACCGTCTTGCGGATGCGCTGCTTGTGATTGGTGGCCGCGACGATCTGCAGGTATTCCGGCAGCGGCAGGCGCGCAGTCTTCAGTTCGCCGGCCGGCGTCTGCACCACGAGTTCGAAATGGTTGATGCGGCCTTCGAGCCCGCCCTTGATGATGATCTTGTTCTTCCAGTCATCGGTGTATTCGGGGAACACGCGGCGAATGGCTTCATCGCGCTGCCGGTAGCAGCCGATGCCTTCGAGCGCCGGAGCGATGTCGAAAACCTCGTGGCGGATATTGAGATGCTCGGCCAGTTGTTTGCCGCGCGCGGTGCTGAATCCCGAGGAATCCCGTTCCGGCAGCATGATGCCGTACACCTTGCCAGGGCCCAGCGCCTTGACGCACAGCGCCGAACTCACCGAGCTGTCGATGCCGCCCGACATGGCGCAGACGAATCCGCGGCGCATGACTTCCTTCGAGAGGAGCTCACGCAGGCGCGCCCCAATGCGCTCGATTTCCTTGTCGTAGTCCAGTTCCAGTACTTGCGCGTCGAGCACTTGCTTACCCATCTTTATTCCTCTCAAGCCAGTTTGTAGCGTTGTACTTTGCCCGAAGACGTGCGCGGCAGCTCGGCCGCAAATTCCACGACCTTCGGAATCTTGTATTGGGCGAGGTGGGCGCGGCAATGCGCCTTCACACTCATGACATCGGGCGCGGCGCCCTCACGGGGCACGATGACCGCCTTGATCGCCTGCCCTAACAATGCGTCGGGCATGCCGGTGACCGCCACCTCCTGCACAAAGGGCAGCGTGGCAAGCACCTCTTCGATTTCCTGCGGGCTCACGCGAAATGCGCCCACCTTGATCATCTCGACCTCGCGGCCGTCGATGTACACATAACCGTCGCCGTCACGATGCGCGAGGTCACCGGTGTACAGCCAGCCATCGCGGACCGCCTGTGCGGTCAGCGCGGCGTCGTCCCAATAACCCAGCATGACGTTCTGGCCACGTGCGCAAAGCTCGCCGACCGCATCTTCGGGCACCACGCGTCCGGACGGATCGCGAATCTCGATCTCGACGCCCGGCAACGGCAGGCCCACCGATCCCAGCTTCTCGTCGAGTTCGTCGGGCGCAAGGTACGTGAGGCGCGCGGTGGCTTCGGTCTGGCCGTACATGATGAACAGCTGCGCTTGCGGCAATGCGGCGCGCAACGCCTGGATCTGTGGTCGCGGCATCGCGCCGCCCGCCTGCGTCAGGTAACGAAGGCCCGACAGATTGAAATCCGCGAGCTGCGTACGGCCCAACAACAGCGCAAACGTGGCGGGCACACCGGGGAAGCCCGTGATGCCCTCGTCCTGCAGGCGCTTTACCAGCACCTGCGGAAAAGCCAGGTTGTCTTCCAGCACGATGTGCGCGCCGGAGACGAGATTGCTGTTGAGCACCGACATGCCATAGGAAAAATGAAACGGCAGCGGGCACAGCACCTTGTCGGCGGGCACGATGCCGAGATAACCGGCGATGATGCTCGCGTTGGAAGCGAGATTACCGTGGCTCAACATCACGCCTTTGGGACGCCCCGTGGTGCCCGAGGTGTAGATGATGCAGGCGAGCGCGCCTGCGCTCACCGCCGAAGGGGAACGCCTGGGATGTGTGCCCAAACTCGCGCAGAAGGCCTCGCAGCCATTCTCGGAATCCACCAGCTCGAGCGCCAGCAGCGTTACGTCAGTGTCCGCAAGCGCATCGCGAAGCGCAGCGAACTCCACGTGCGCGGCATCGGCCAAGACGACGCGCGCCCCGCAATGGGCGATTTGCCGCGCCAGCACGGTCGAGCGCTCCTGCACATTGAGTGGCACCGCGGCGGCACCCGCGCCCAGCACGCCGTAAAACGCGGCGGCGAACTGCGGCGAATTACGCAGCAACAGCGCCACGCGATCGCCGGCCTGTACTGGCAACGCATCGCTGACGCGGTTCATGGTACCAACCAGTTCCGCGTAGCTCCAGGTTGCCTTGTGCCACGACAACGCAGGCGCGCCGCCATTGCGGCGTGCCTGGTCTTCGATGGCGGCAACTAGGTGGGTCATGGTTCGCGGGACGGCAGTCTGCTCAGGCGGCCTGTCGCTTCGATGAAACGAAGTTGGCGATCTTGTTAACGCCGTCGAGGTTGTCGGGAATCATCTCTTCGTCCTTCACCTTTACGCCGAGCTGTTCTTCGATGAAGAAGATGATCTCGAGCATACCGGTCGAATCGACGATGCCGCGACCCAGCAGCGAGTCGTCGAGGCCGATGGCCGCCGTGTCGGAAGTGAACAGGTAGTTCTCGAGGATGAAATCGCGGATCTGGTCGCGTAGTGCGTCGGACATGTGGGTTTCCTTCAAGTGATAGTCATGAAATCAGAGGGGTTGTTCACCGGCGACGAACTGCGCGTGCCAGAGCTGCGTCGACAACACGCCGACAAAAGCCATGTTGTCGCGCGCCGAAGGCACCTGCGACTTGCGCAGCTTGGCCACGAGGCGGTTCACCTTCTGCGCATCGAAGTAGCCAAAGGAGCGCACGCGCGATTCGCTGAGCAGGTCGGCGACGTAATCGGGCGCATTGCCCTCGAAGAACGCCGCGGCATCGGGCGCACGATAGGGTTGTTTGTAGCGTTTGAGGATGGACTCCGGCAGCCGGCCGCGCATGGTTTCCTTGAGCAGGTGTTTCTCGCGCAACACGCGCATCTTGGCGTTCGGCCGCAGCTGGTTTGCGAACGCGATGAGGCGGTGATCGAGGAACGGGAACCGGCCCTCCACGGAATTGGCCATGAGCATGCGGTCGCCCTGCGACGCGAGCAGATAGCCTGGCAGCAGCGTCTTTGCTTCGAGATATTCGCTGCGATTGAACGGCGCCAGCGGCTTCATCTTCTCCGCCAGCGAGTCACGCAGACGTTCGACGGCCGAGCCCTGGACCTGCGCACGCAGCCCGTCGGACCAGAACAGTTTGACCTGTGCGGTGGTTGCCCAGCGCGGCAGGTGCGAAAACACCGGGTCTTCGGGATTGGCGAGGCCGATGCCAAAGAATTCCTTCAGGTAGGCCGAGCTCTGCGCGCTGGTCAGATCCAGGTACGGGTACAGCCGCTTCAGCAGCGCGGGACGCCAGGTGGATTCGGGCTGCTCCGCCCAGAACTGGCGCACCTTCGATTCCTTGAAGATGTCGTAGCCGCCGAGCACCTCGTCGGCGCCCTCGCCCGTCAGCACCACCTTGACGTCGGACCGGCGCACGAGGCCTGACAATAGCTGCATGGGCGCAGGCGCGGTGCGCAACACCGGCATCTCGCCATGGCGGATGGTCGACGGGAACACCGACGCGATGTCCGCGCGCGAACACTGCACGTGATGGTGGTGGGTCTTCAGGTATTCGGCGACGGTCCGCTGATGCGCGGATTCATCGAGCCCCGCATCGTCGAATCCGATCGAAAAGGTTTCCAGCGTGTCGGGCAGCCGTTCCTTGAGCAATGCCACCAGGGTCGAGGAATCGAGCCCACCGGATAGATAGGCACCCACGGGCACGTCGGCGCGCAGCCGGATTTCGGTGGCGCTGGCGAGAATGGAACGCAGCTCTTCTTCGAGTACGCCTTGCGATTCACGGCGATGCGCAGTCGCGCCGGGGAAATCCCAATCCCAATACTGGCGGCGCGTAAGCTTGTCGCCTTCGAGAACCACCATCTCGCCCGGGGCCACTTGCGAGACGCCCTTGAACACGGTGCGGGGAGCCACCGGCGCCCAAAATGTCATGAGCTCATCGAGGCCGACAGGGTCCATCGCGGCCGTCACGAGACCGCTCGCGATGAGCGTCTTTACTTCAGAACCAAATGCCACGCCACCGGCGACTCGCGCGTAATACAGCGGCAGGATGCCGGCACGATCGCGCACCAGCAGCAGCCGCCGGCGCTTGCGATCCCACAGCGCGAAAGCGAACTGCCCGTTGAGCTCGTGCACGAACTCGTCACCGAGCTCGTCATAGAGGTGCACGATGACTTCGGTGTCAGTGTGTGTATAGAACTTGTGGCCGCGTTCTTCCAGCCACTGGCGCAGCTCGACGTAGTTGAAGACTTCGCCGTTATAGCTGATCCACACGGTCTCATCGGTGTTGTGGATGGGCTGTGCGCCGCCACCGAGATCGATGATGGAAAGCCGGGCGTGACCCAGCGCCACGCCGGGCTCGATATGGAATCCGGTGCCATCGGGCCCGCGATGCCCGATGGCCGCGATCATGCGTTCAACGCGTTCCCGATCCGGCCTCGCCTCGCGCGAGTCCAGGTGTATGCCAGCAAGTCCACACATAGAAGTTCGTCGCCGTCCCTCACGCGCCCAGCTGCGGGCGCAGCACTTCGCGAACCGTGGTGAAGCGGAAATCCGCAATCAGCTGCGTGAGGCGCTTCTCGCACACCGAAAGGTTGGTGTAGTGCCGGAAGCGCGACAACCAGCTCGCCTTGAAGCGCGGCTGCCCGGGATCGATCTCCCAGGGATGCAGATAGAAAATGAACGGCAGCTGGTCTTCCCGGTTGATCTTCTTCAGCGCCCAGCGCGTGTAGGCATAAGGCAGCAACCGGAAATAGCCGCCGCCCGAGCACGGCAGGCGCTTGCCCATGAACTTCACGGTAGACAGGGGAAACTCAACGATGCCGTTGCCGCGGCTGTCCTTCATGATGCCGGGGCGCGTTGCCGCGCCGGGAATGCCGTAACGATCGTGCGCGATCGGGAAGATGCTCGAGTCGTAGCGGAATCCGAGATCGCACAGAATGTCGATCGCCCACAACGACTCTCGCGTAATGGAGTAGCTGGCCGCGCGATAACCCAAAACTTGCGCGCCGATGGTGTCCTCGAGCATCGCCTTCGAAACCTGGGTCTCTTCGCGAAAGACTTCGGGGGTCTGGCGATACACCAGTTCATGCGTCAGGCCGTGGCAAGCCACTTCGTGGCCGGCGGCGTGGATCTTGCGGATGAGCTGCGGGCTCTTCTTCGTCACCCAGCCGAGCACGAAGAAGGTCGCCTTGATGCCTTTGTCGGCGAACAACGCGAGCAGACGCTCGGTGCTTTTTTCCGCACGATATTCCATGCGGTCCCAGTCCTTGCGGCTGATGACCTCGGCCAACGCCGAAACGTGGAAGTAGTCTTCCACGTCCACGGTCATGGCATTGACGGGCGCGACGGCGGCGTTCATCGCGCCGGGGGTCGATAGAACAGCGTCAGGAAGATCCGATTCTCGACCGATTCACCGCCACCCGAAGTTGTATTGGAATCCCGATCGATTCGCTCGCCCCAGAGTTCGATGCCTGTGTCGCGCCCAAAGCGCCAGGAAGCGCCGAGGGAAACGCGAAACTCGTCGGCCTCACTGCCGTCGAGCGCGACGTCTTCCGTATCCCAGGCGATACGGATGCGTCCCAGCAGGCGGTTGCTCAGGTGTCGTTCCAACGCCGAGGACACCATCAGCCGTTTGCGATCGAGCTCCGGCTGCGAGTCGTACACGTTGTTGTCGTAGCTGACGAACACGTCGATCGAGGTCCGCGGACGATCGAACTGCCAGCCGAGTTCGGCAAAGTTATTCTCATAGACAGACGACGATGCTGTGCTGATGACTTCGCCGCCCGCTTGTTCGACCGCGTCCAGGTTATCGCGCATGGCTTCCGATGCATCGGCGAGCAGAGTGCCTGCCCGCAGGTTCAGGTACGAAGACGTCGAGACCCGGCGGCGAACTTCGATGCGCACCAGCGGACCGTCCTGCTCGGATTCGCCGGTGACGTCATGCTCGATCCAGGTGTAACCGAGTTCGGTGTTTATGTCGGTGCGGGCCGCTTCGAGTTCGTAGGTGAAGCTTGCATTGCGGCTCGTGAAATCGATGCTGCCGGCGTCGTCGAAGTCGACGTCGTCCAATGAGGCGTTCAGGCCCCACGAGCTGCGATCGGACAGCTGGCGCAGGAAACTGACGCGGCCACCGACGCGCGTACTGTCATACGGGCTGACTTCGTAAGTGGTAAGCGAATATCGGCCCGACAGACGCAAAGCGTTGCTGTCGCCCATGCGCATCGTGAAGTCCGGACCCGTGGACACGAAGTTGGTGGATTCCAGGGATTCAGGAGTGGCAGGTGCCAGCGGATCCTCTTGCGCTTGTCCGAAGGTGTCCTGAATGAGCCAGGCGAAGCGCTCCGGCACGATGGCGAACGCCACCTGCCCGTTCGCATTGCCGGTCACTTGATCGTCCGCGTCGCCATCAAGGTAGTGATTGAAGTCGAGGTCGGCATGGACATTGGCGTCGAGGCGCGTGCGGTCTTCTTCCCAATCGAGCTGCAAGCCGGCCGTCAGGATGTCCGATGTGATCTCGTTGTCCGAACTGCGGAAAACGTTGTCGGAATGGCCGTAGCCCGCTTCCAGTCCGTACTCGAACTGGGCGTGCGCCGGCAGCGCATTCAGCAACGCCAGACTTCCGGCCATTGCCATGGCTATGCAGCGTCTCTCCATGATCGTGGACACGGCCAGTCTCACTCGCGCGCGCCAGGCGAGCCGCGCTCTTCCGGAGTGGTGTCACCGTAGTACGAATAACCGTATTCGCCGCTGCGTCCTTCATCGGCCTGATTGAGTACGACGGAAATTGCCTTGCCTTCACCGAGGATGTCGAGCGAATCGAATACTGCGCGTTGCGGTGTCACGCCTGCGCACACGACCAGCACGATCTGCCCGACGGTGGACGCCAACGCGCGCGATTCGCTGGTGAGCAGCAGCGGTGGCGAGTCGAATAACACGATGCGCGAATCGGCACGTGAACCAAGTTGCTTGACTACCTGTTCCATGCGCGGGCTCGCGAGCAGCTCGGTGGCGTTCTCGGAAGGTTTGCCAGCCGGCAGCACACACAAGCCGGCGACTTCGGTGCTGTGCACCACGGCGTCAATGTCGGCGGTTTCGTCGCGCAACACATCCATCAGGCCACGCTCACCTTCAACGCCTAGCAGCCGGCTGATGTGACGCTTGGCGACGTCCGCATCGACCAACAACACGTTGAGATCCATTTCCTGCGCCATCGAAAGCGCGAGGTTGATGCTGGTAAAGGTCTTGCCATCTCCGGGTAGTGAGCTGGTCACCATGATCAGCCGGCCGTTCTGTATCTTGCTACCGCCCCGCCCCAGTGCCTGCGCGATGAGCGGACGCTTGATGTTGCGGAATTCGTTGGCGATGCGTCGCTCCTGCGAGTCAGGCGCGAGGAAACCCGCAGCGCGCAGACTGCTCGGATTCACATGCACCGAACGCTGCGGCACCACCACGCGGGTCGGCATGGTCTGCGATAGCGGATCGCGCGCGCCGTCTGCGATCGTCGGCCGATCAGGTGCACGTTTGCCGCCTGCATCCCGCGATTGCTGAAGTTTCTTCAAGGCCTGTTCGACGAGACTCATTCGACGCTCCTAGCCCAGAAGATTGCGCAGGTAGCGCGACGCGGGGGTTTTGATGACTTCCACCACGATGAAAAGAACGAACAACAGCCCCGCGGCCGCGCTGTAACGCAGGAAACCATTACGCATCGCGGTCCTCTGCTTCTCGAGCCAAGTGCGGCTGACCGCGCCGAGCACCGGCAGCCCGGTCAGTTCCGTGACCGAGCGGGCGCTCGAGAACACCGGGCGCATCATATGCATGAGCCAGGCGATGCCGACACCGACCACGAGCCCGCCGAACAACACGGCCGCCAGCAGCACGGTGCGATTGGGGAAGATGGGCTTGAGGCCCGCGATCGGCGGGTCGACGATGTCGAAGCGGATGACGCCACTTTCGGCGGCATCTTCGGACAGGCGCGCACGCTCGAGACGTTCGAGCATCGATTTGTATTGCGCCTGCGTAACCGTGTAGTCGCGCGTCAGTCGCTGGTACTCGGCTTCCACTTCGGGTGCCGTGTCGGCGACGCGGCGCAGCTCGCCTTCGATGCGGCGGTGCTCGGCAAGCTGTACGCGCAACGCGGCGATTTCGACGTCAGTCTGGTTGGCCTGCAGCTGAATTTGCTGGAACACGGGATTGCTGGCGGCGCCGGAAGCGGCGGCCGCGCCCGCATCGCCACGGCGTAGCGCGGCGATCTCTTCCTGCTGGCGTGCCTTGAGCTGTTCGAGCGTCTCGCGCGTGGCAAGCACGTCCGGATGTTTGTCGGTGAAGCGCAGCAGCAATTCATCGAGCCTGGCCTGCGTTTCCTGGATACGCGTCCCCGTGTCCGCAGAGCCGCCCGACGTTGTTCCGCGTGCGCCACCAGGCGTCGCCATAGTGGGAACAAACGGCGTTTCACCGCGTAGCTGGCGCTGCAATTCCCCGCGTCGGCTGATGGCGATCGATAGAGCACCTTCGATGCGATCGATTTCCGCGCGCTCA
>DASTTJ010000350.1:0-9296 GCA_035760205.1 Steroidobacteraceae bacterium
CCTTCCGCGGCAAACCGGATGTGGTGGCTGCCGCTGATGCCGGGCTCGCAGTGCTCGCCGAATCCGGCGGTGGGACGCAGCCGCAGGCGCAGAGTCGGCCGGCCGGCGAGCGGCTCCACGCTGCGCACGAACATCATCGGCCTGAACACACGCCCGCGGCTGCGAAACCGCGGACAGAAATCGATGATGCGCAGCGCGCCGCCGTGCGAATCGTAAAGCCGGGTTTCGATGATTGCGGAATTGCGCAAGTAGCTCTGCTCGGTGCGCGCCAGATCGATCATGTCGATCGCGAATACCCCCGCCTGCGACTCGCCGCCCTCTTTCTGCAGCAGCGCCGAGAACACGGGATCCCCGTCCGGCCGCGGCAGACATGCCCATACCATGCGTGCCTGCTCATCGATCAGCGCCGCCACCTGGCAATTGCCAATCACACCGTAGTTCACGCGGGCACCGGGGCGATCGCGAGTTGTTCGAGCCACCGCCGTACCGCAACAGGGCCTGGCAGCCACCACTCGGCCTTGACGCGCGGTCCAACGGCGACCGCCATCCCTCCAGAGCGGCGCACCGCGGCGAAACCGCCATAGTCGGTCTGATCGTCGCCGATGAAGATGGGGTGGCGCCCGCGGAACGGGGACTCCTCCATGAATGCCATCACCGCGCTGTCCTTGGTGTGCGCGGCAGGCTTCACTTCGATGACCGCGTGGCCATCGAGCAACGCAAAACGCGGCACCAGCGGAGCGGCAAGCAGCGCCACTTCCGCGCGCAATTCGTGTTCGAGTTCGCGCGCCTTCAGGAAATGCAGTGCCAGACCAGCGCCCTTGTCTTCGAGCAACAATCCGGGGTGGCGTGTGGCGAGGCGGCGAAGACCTTCGCGCACGTCAGCGAGCTGCTCCAACGCGATGGGAGCGACGTGCATATCTCCGCGGGAATCACGACGTTCGCATCCGTGCATCCCCGCCATCGGCAGGCCAGACTTGCCGAACAGGCGATCGAGATCGGCAATCGTGCGGCCACTGACCAGCGCGACCGCGCCGCCGGCGGTTGCGCGCAGTCGTGCGAGCATGGCCAGAAGCTCTGTATCCACGATCACTGCCCCGGGATGATCCGCGAGCTCGAGCAGTGTTCCATCCACGTCGAGAAACAGACACCAGTCAGTCGTGGGCAGCGGCACCGCGGGTACGGCGTCCACTTCGCGCGGCGCGAGTTGCATCATCCGGCCAGTATATGAACGTGCGCGGCGTTCGTGGCGCAGAGTTCTGGTAGTTAGGCGTGAGACTTTTTCTGCAAGCGGCGGCCGGCGCGAGCACTTGTCAGAATACGCCTACGTCAATCGAACGGATGCCTCAGGACGATCGTCTGATCACGATCCGGCCCCGTCGAGATGATGTCGATGGGCACGCCCGCCAGTTCCTGCAGGCGTTCGAGATACGAACGTGCGTTTTTGGGCAATGCGTCGTACGAAGTGACGCCGATGGTCGAATCTTTCCAGCCCGGCATCTCTTCATAGACTGGCTCAACGTCCGCGAACGCATCCGCGTACATGGGCGGCTCACTGCTGACCTTGCCCTCGCCGCCATCTTTCGAGAGACGGTATCCGACGCAGATCTGCAGCGAATCGAGTCCGTCAAGCACGTCGAGTTTGGTGAGGCACAAGCCAGACACGCTCGAGTGAATGATGGAGCGCCGCAAAGCAACGGCATCGAACCATCCGCAGCGGCGCTTGCGTCCCGTGACTGCGCCAAATTCATGCCCGACGCGCGAAAGATGTTCGCCATATTCATCGAAGAGTTCAGTGGGGAATGGCCCGGCGCCCACGCGCGTGGTGTAGGCCTTCACGATGCCAAGCACATAGTCGAAGGACCGCGGACCGATGCCGGTGCCGGTGCCAGCGAAACCGCCGGTGGTGTTCGACGAGGTGACGAACGGATAGGTGCCGTGATCGACGTCGAGCATCGCGCCTTGCGCGCCTTCGAACATGACGTCCGCCTTCTGTTCTCGCAGCGTCGCCAGCGTCTGGGTGACGTCGCTGACCAGCGGCCGCACACGCTCCGCATACGAGAGCTGTTCGTCCAGCGTCTTCTGGAAATCGACCGGGGGCTGCTTGAAGTAGTGCTGCAGCACGAAGTTGTGGAAGTCGAGGATCTCGCCGAGCTTGGCGGCGAATTTCTCGCGCTGGAAGAGGTCCTGCACGCGCACCGCGCGCCTCGCCACCTTGTCTTCGTAGGCCGGCCCGATACCGCGGCCGGTGGTGCCGATGGCATTGGCGCCGCGCGCCGCTTCGCGCGCCTTGTCGAGCGCCACGTGCGAGGGAAGGATCAGTGGGCAGTTAGGCGAGATACGCAGGCGGGCGAATACGTCCACGCCGGTATCGATGAGCGTCTGCGCCTCACGAAACAGTGCCTCGAGCGACAGCACCACACCATTGCCGATCAGGCACGACACGGTCTTGTGGAGGATTCCCGAGGGGATGAGGGACAACACGGTCTTCTTGCCGCCAATGACCAGCGTGTGCCCGGCGTTGTGTCCACCCTGAAAGCGCGCGACCGCGGCGGCGCGCTCGGTGAGCAGGTCGACGACTTTGCCCTTGCCCTCGTCACCCCACTGGGTGCCGATGATGATGACGAACTTGCCCATGATTGCCCGTAATTACCCGGCGCCGCCCGAAAGCGACGAAAGAGAGTTGCGTGAAAGGAGGAACATCAGCGCCGCGTGGGCGCCGGACTCTTGAAATACCGGAAGAACTCGCTGTCGGGCGAAACCACCATTACGTCGCCATCCTTGCCGAGCGAGCTACGGTACGCCTGCAGGCTGCGGTAGAACGAGTAGAACTCCGGGTTGCGGTTGTAGGCGGTGGCGTAGATGGCCGCCGCCGTCGCGTCGCCTTCGCCGCGGATCCGCTGCGCGTCGGCCAGCGCACGGGCGATGAGCTCGGTCCTTCTGCGCTCGGCTTCGGCCTTCACGATCTGCGATTCGCGATCGCCTTCGCCGCGGCGCGTGCGCGCGATGCCCTCGAAGGTTCGCTTCATGCTTTCGTACACGCTGGTCGCGACTTCTTCCTGCAAGTCGATGCGCTGCACGCGAACGTCCACCAGCTGGATGCCGAGCCTTTGCAGCCGCTCGGTGGCGTTCTTCATGAATTCGCCCGTCAGCTCCTGGCGATCGGAGATGACGATTTCCGCGAGCGTGCGTCCCGCGACCGCATTCTTGATGCCGTCCTGGATGGTTTCACCCACCAGCATCTCGGCGCGTCCTTCGTCACCACCGCTGGTGGCCTGGTAGAACTGCTCGGCGTCAAAAATGCGCCACTTGATGTAATAGTCGATGGTGAGGCCCTGGCTCTCGTTGGTCAGGAACTGCTCGCCGTCGAATTTGCGGGTGAGCACGCGCCGATCGAATTTGACCACGCGATCCATGAAGGGAATCTTGAACTGCAGGCCGGGCTCGAAGTCCGATCCCTTGATCTGCGACAGGCGCACGCGCACCGCCAGCTCCTGCTCCCCGACCACGAACGTGGAACTCGCGATGAGCACGATGAGCGCCAGCACCACGACCAGGATTCCGAGTATGCGCGAGCCCATCAGCGTTCCACCCTCTGGCGCCCATCAGAACCTGCACTGGGATCCGGTTCGACCGACACCGGCGGCCGCACTGTCACCGTGCCACCGTCGGAATCGCGGCTGCGATCGAGGAGCTTGTCGAGCGGCAGATAGATCATGTTGCCGTTGCCACTCTTCGAATCGATGATCACTTTGCGGGACGACTTGAGCACGCTTTCGACGGTTTCGATGTACAGACGCTCGCGGGTCACGTTCGGCGATTTTTCGTAGGCGGCCGCGAGCTGCGAGAACCGTGAGGCGTCGCCGGTCGCCATCGAGACCACCTGCGACTTGTATGCCTCAGCTTCCTGGACGGCACGCGCCGCGTTGCCTTCGGCCACCGGGATGATGCCGTTGGCGTAAGCCTGGGCTTCCTTGATCATGCGCTCGCTGTCGGCTTTGGCCCTGACCGAATCGCGCTGTGCCTGCTGCACGGCCTCGGGCACCTGCACGTCGGTGATGTTGACGCTGCGCACTTCGATGCCGGCGCCGTATTGGTCGAGCGTGCGCTGCATGATGACACGCGTGTCTTCGGCGATCTTGATGCGGCCCGCCTCGAGGATGGCCTGCTGGTCATTTCGCCCGACTACTTCGCGGATGGCGCTCTCACTGACTTCGCTGAGCGTCGCGATGGGCTCGCGCACCTTGAACAGGAAGTCTTCGGCCAGCGTGACGCGGTACTGAACGGCGACCTGCAGCTCGACCATGTTCGGTTCCGCGGTGAGCACGCGTGACTTGTAGGCAACGGACTTGACGCCCGCGACGTCGACCTTGACGACTGTTTCGACGGGCCACGGCAACCGCCAGCCCCAGCCGTCGCCCACGGTTTCGACGTGTTTGCCGAAACGCTGTACGACACCCTGGTAGCCCGGCTGCACCTGGTAGAAGCCGGTGAGCATCCAGACAACCACGACAACGATGATCAGGACCAGCAATGGCGTGGATGAACGCGCGCCACCGCCACCGCCACCAGCACCGCCAAAGAGCGCTTCGATGCGCTTCTGCCAGTCCTTGAAGGCCTGATCGAAGTCGCCGCCACCGGGGGCCGGTTTCTTGCCCCAGGGGTTGTTATTCGAATTACCGGGTTGATTCCAGGCCATGTCAGATGCTTCGCAATGCGGGCGACGATTGTAGGTAGGCACCTGCGGCCGTACAAGTTGAGTCACCCGCCAGTGTCACAACTTCGACGCCGGGCTCGCGTGCCCATTTGAGCAGCTCGAATTCGGATAGTTCAGTGTCGATTTCGAAGGCCCCCTCATCGGAAATCCGTTCGGCCAGCACCAGGTTTGCGGCATAGAGCCTGGCCCGAAGCTCGCCGGCGGACACCGGCAGGCGCAATGTCGCGCGCAGTGCCACGCGCGACAGGCGCTCGGCGACCGATTCGAGCAGGCCGTCCAGCCCGGCGGCCTTGGCCGCCGACAGCCAGACGTGTGAAACACGGCCGCTTTCGTCGCGTTCCACGCGCGCCGGCGTGCCGAGGCGATCGATCTTGTTGAATACCAGGATTTGCGGCAGATCGGCGGCGCCGATCTCCGCCAGCACCCGGTTTACCTCGTCGATGTGCTCGTCGCGCCGCGGATCGCTGACGTCGACCACATGCAGCAGCAGCGTGGCTTCGCGCGCCTCGGTCAGTGTCGACTGGAAGGCGGCCACGAGTTCGTGGGGCAGCTCACGGATGAAACCCACCGTATCGGCCACCACCACGGGGGTATTGCCCGGAAGCGTGATCTTGCGAACCGTTGGATCGAGCGTTGCGAACAACTGATCGGCCACGTAGGCATCGGCGCCGGTCAACGCTCGAAACAGCGTGGACTTGCCCGCATTGGTATATCCCACCAGCGCCAGTGAGGGCACGGGAATCTCGGCGCGTTGTTGGCGGCCGGTCTCGCGCTGCTGTTTGATTTTCTCGAGTCGCGCCGTCAACGTCTTGACGCGTTTGCCGAGCAATCGACGATCGGTTTCGAGCTGCGTTTCGCCGGGACCGCGGTTGCCGATGCCACCGCCACGCTGGCGCTCGAGGTGGGTCCAGCCGCGCACGAGGCGCGAGGCGATGTGTTTGAGCTGAGCCAGTTCCACTTCGAGCTTGCCTTCGTGGCTGCGGGCGCGCTGCGCAAAGATATCGAGGATCAGGCCCGAGCGATCGAGTACGCGGCGCTCGATGAGTTTCTCGAGGTTGCGCTCTTGTGATGGCGAGAGCGGATGGTCGAACAGGATGACTGCCGCATCGTGCGCCACCGCGGCGTCACGGATCTCTTCTGCCTTGCCACTGCCGACGAAGAAGCGCGGATCCGGACGATCGCGCCGGCCACCGATGTTCACGACCGGTACAGCGCCCGCCGAGCGCGTGAGCGCCTCGAACTCCTGGATATCTTCGGGGTCCGCGGGTGCGCCGATGCCAAGGCGCACGAGCACGGCCCGCTCACCTGCGCGTGGTCGCTCGAACAATTTGGATTCTCGAGAAGCGGAAGGAAACGCGTGCGAACGCCGACAGCATTATTCTCCGGCGACCGCCTCGATCGTCGTTCCGTCTTCGTTGGTGATGCGCACATTGCGCGCCGGGACAACTGTCGAAATCGCGTGTTTGTAGACCATCTGACTCACGCTGTTCTTGAGAAGCACGACGAACTGATCAAACGAATCGATCTGGCCTTGCAGCTTGATTCCATTCACCAGATAGATCGACACCGGGATTCGTTCCTTGCGCAAAGTATTTAGAAACGGATCCTGCAGTGACTGGCCCTTGGCCATGACGTTCTCCTTATTTTTCAAGCAAGCCGACGGTCGCGAGCATACCACGGGGTCCTGACCCGGCAACGCACTCAAACGAGGCAGAAAGCCGCGATCAGGGATTCACGTACGCCTACAAAGCTTTGCGCATCATAGGGATCGAAGCTTCGTATGTTGGGCATCGAACGCAGCCACGTCATCTGTCTTTTGGCGAGTTGACGTGTGGCCGCCACTGCGCGTTCCACCGCCAATTCGAGGGAACACTCGCCCGCGACATGCGACCAAAGTTGGCGATAGCCGACGGCGCGGATCGCCGGATGATCGGCGGTCAAATCACCGCGTGCATATAACGTGCGAACTTCATCCAGCAGGCCATCCGCCATCATGCTGTCGAATCGTTGGGCCAATCCCGCGTGCAAACGAGTGCGATCGGCGGGGACGAGCGCCGTGCACAGGAACTCTCGCGCCAGCGGCGAACGGGTGGCCGCCTGAAGCCTCGAGATGGGTTCGCCGGTAGCCGCGTGGACCTCGAGTGCGCGTTGGATTCGCTGCGCATCGTTCGGATGAATGCGGGCGGCCGCAGCGGCATCCACCGCCATCAGCCGGACGTGCATGGCGGGCCAGCCCAGGCGTTTTGCGTCTGCATCGATTTGCGTGCGAATCGGCTCACTCGCCTTCGGCAAAGAGGCGATTCCACCGATGAGAGCCCGCAGGTAGAGCATGGTGCCGCCCACCAGCAGAGGTACGCGCCCGCGCGATTCGATGTCGGCGATGACATGTGCGGCGTCGCGTGCGAACTGCCCTGCCGAATAGACCGCATTCGCGTCGACCAGATCGAGCAGATGGTGGCGCACCGCCGTACGCGTCGCGGCGTCCGGCTTGGCGCTGCCGATGTCGAGACCCCGGTACACCTGCGCCGAATCGACACTAACTATCTCGATGGGGAACTCGCGCGCGAGCCGCAGAGCGAAGTCGCTCTTGCCCGTGCCCGTGGGCCCCGTCAGTACCCCGATGGGCCTTGCGGTGGTGCCGGGCACCAAATCTCGTAGTTCGCGGGCGCTCATCGCCCGCGCAGGAACATGCGGTCGAGCTCGTGCAGGCTCACCTGTGTCCAGGTCGGGCGTCCGTGATTGCACTGATCCGCGCGCGGCGTCTGCTCCATCTGGCGCAGCAGCGCATTCATTTCCGGCAGCGTGAGTCGCCGATGCGCATGGATGGCGGATCGGCAGGCGATCGTGCCTAACAACCGGTCCGTGGCGCTGTCGAGGTGATGACTGGCGGAGTCCGACGCCACATCGCCAATGACTTCCCGCACCAGTGCCGGAATGTCGTCGGCGGGCAGCATCGCGGGCACCGATCGAACTACCAGCGTCTCTGGCGCGAGGCGCTCGACGTCGAACCCGGCCGCGCGCCACTCCTCGTGTTGCGCCATCAGCGCATCGAGTTCGTCCACTTTCATTTCGACGGTCACCGGCACCAGCAAAGACTGCGTCGGCACGCTGTTGGCCGTCTGTTCCTTCAATTTCTCGTACAACACGCGCTCATGCGCGGCGTGCATGTCGACCAGCACCAATCCCTGCTCGTTCTGCGCCAGGATGTAGATGCCATGAATCTGGGCGAGCGCCGTGCCGAGCGGCTGCGCGCCGCCGCTTTCGGTGGATGGGCCTGACTCGTCCTCATGCGGATGCGGGTCCGCACTCGTGCCACGCAAGGCTTCCGCCACTGCCCACACGCCATGCGGCACGGCGCCATCGGCCGAATGCAAAGTCATGGGTTGGGTGTAGTGCCCGCCGGACGCGTACGCCGGCGGCACCGCGCTGGTGCCGGGACGCGTACCCGCCAGCTTGCGTTCCACCGCACGAAATACGAAGTCGTGGATCTGGCGGCTATCGCGGAATCGCACTTCCAGTTTTTGCGGATGCGCGTTCACGTCGACGAGCGCCGGATCGATGTCGAGATAGAGGACGTACGCGGGCTGACGCCCCGAATACAACACGTCGCGATACCCGAGTCGCACCGCATTCATGAGCAAACGGTCGCGCACCGCACGGCCGTTGACGAACCAGAACTGCATGTCGGAAGTGGCGCGGGCGGCCGATGGCGCGCCGATCCACCCGGATATGCGTACCGGTCCGGCAGAGTGATCGAGGTCGATGGCGCGTTCGACGAATTCACGCCCGACGATGCGCGCGAGGCGTGCCGCGGCGCCGCCCGTGGCGGTGAGCGCTGGCGCGTCGAGCAAAGTCCGCGAGCCGCTACGCAGGCGGAACGCCACGTCATCGCGCGACAGCGCGAGGCGTTCGAGCAAACGCACGATGTGGCCTTGCTCGGTGACTTCGCTGCGCAGGAACTTGCGTCGGGCCGGCAGGTTGTAGAACAGGTCGCGCACTTCGATAGTGGTGCCGATGGGGTGCGCCGCGGGTGCGGGATCGCTGACCTGGCCGGCGTCCACGCTCACCGATGCGGCGCGGTCCTCGTCCACGTGCCGCGACGTGATCTCGAAGCGTGACACCGAAGCGATGGATGGCAGCGCTTCGCCCCGGAATCCGAGCGTGATGATGGCGCCGAGATCGTCAGCATGCGCGATCTTGCTGGTGGCGTGGCGCGACATCGCGAGCTTGAGTTCAGCCGTGGGGATTCCGCAGCCGTCGTCGCGAACCCGTGTGAGACGTACACCGCCCGCTTCAATTTCAACCTCGACGCTTTGCGCGCCCGCGTCGAGGCTGTTTTCCACCAGTTCCTTGACGATGGACGCTGGGCGCTCGATGACTTCGCCGGCGGCGATCTGGTCGATCAGGTGATTGTCGAGAACGCGGATCGGCATGGCCGCGCAGTCTAATGGAAATGGGGCCAGACCCCGTTTACTTGCGGAGTTCGATACGCGCGCCGGCGCTGCGCCGGGCCGCGGCGAGACGTGTACCGTCGGGCGCATTGCCCTGAAAATACTGCTCGATTCCCGCGAAGATGGCGTTG
>DASTTJ010000351.1:0-13456 GCA_035760205.1 Steroidobacteraceae bacterium
GCAGTACCAGCACCTCGTGCGGATCGACACCAATGGCATGCAGCGCGTCGACCTCCTCGTTGAGCTTCATCGCACCGATTTCGGCGGCGAAGGCGCTGCCCGAGCGTCCCGCAACTATGATGGCGGTCAGCAGCACCGCCAGCTCGCGAAGCACGCTGATGGTGATGAGATCCACGACGTAGATCTCGGCGCCATAGGTACGCATGTACTGCGCGGCGATGTAGGCAATGATCACCGTGATCAGGAAGGCAATCAGTGACGCAATGGGAATCGCCGTGAGGCCGGTCTCGTAGACGTGCCGCGCGATCGACGTTGGCCGCATTCGCCGCCAACTGGTGCAGGCACGCAGAAATGTGAGGGTCGCGCGACCGAGAAAATCGAGCGACAACTGCAGTTTCTGCCAGCGGCTGGTCACGTGCCTGCCGAGCGCATTCACGGGTTCGAAACTGGGTTCCGATGACGAAGGCGGCGTGAGGTGTGCCTTTCCGGCCAGTGTGGAATCGATGAGTTCGAACTGTCCCGGCACGGGACCGGCAAACTCCACTCGGGCGCCCGCGGCCTCGGCGGCTTTCAACCATTCGCGCAGCGTCCAGGCGCCTGCAAGGTCGAGATCGAGTGATTCGGGAACGGTAATTTGGAGCGCTTGAACGCCGGCGAGAGACAACGCCTGGAGTTCGGCATCGATGGCGGGCAGCTCAGTGCCGCGCCAGCTTCCAGCGAGTTCGACTTCGAGATTGGCGCCGTCCCGCTGCTGGGTTAGATGCATGGCGGCCCGGAGTGTAACCCGCGGGCCGCCTGCTTCACGTCATCAACTGTCGTCGCGATAACGCCGGATACGGATGGCCCCGAAGATCATTGCGCCCGCCACGAGCACACCGAGCCAGGTCTCGTAGTGGGTGAATACCGCGGTCACGGCTTCGAACACTTCGCGAACCGTCACCATGCCGTCGGTGCCATCGCCCGTCATGCGTCCCGCGGCCTCTTCCATGATCTGGAAGTTGCCGACGAAGCGCCGCCCGAGGAACTCGGCGAAGTGGGCGGACTGATGGAGCATGCCTTCGATTGCCAGGATCGCGACCGGCGGCAGTACTGCCCACAGGAAGGCGTTTCGGCGTGCCCACACCGACACCACCATGAGGTAGGCGAGCAGTGGCAGGTACCAGAAAATTCCCGATACCAGCAGCAGCAGGAACGCGGCCTGGAGCTTGAGCCAGATTTCGCCATCCCAGGCCATGAGCGCATCCCCGAGGAACGTCCCGTTGAAGCGGATGGACCACACCCCGGCGAACAACACCTGCAACACCGAACTTACCAGCAGCACGAACAGGGGCGTGACCACGGCCGCGGTGAGCAGCTTGGACAGCACCACCTGCGTGTCCGACACCGGCAGCGACTTCCAGAACAGGATGCTGCGATCCTTGCGCTCCGCCAGCAGGGAGTCCAATAGATAGAAGAAGAGCACGATCGACATCGAGAACAGCTGCACCGCCGTGAACGTGGACAACGTGATGGCGTAGACAATCTGCTTCTTGTCGAGCGCCGCCGTCGCCATGGCGTTGCGGATCTGTTCCCGGTCTTCGGTCGAGAGGTCGATGCTGGAATCGGAGCCGATCCAGAAGGCGCCCTTGTCGCCTACGTGGATGCCGCCGAACGCGGCGGAGATGAGGATGACGCCGGCAATGACCAGCGGGGCGATCCACAGCGAACGGTTTTCCCAGATCTCGCGGCGGATGAGCCAGATCATGTCGTTCATGCGGCCTCCTTCGACGGCGACGGCGCCGTGCCTACGGGCTGCATCATGGCCACGAACAGATCGGCGACCGATGGCGCGCGGATTTCTCCGAGCGGTGCGAGTTCGTCGGCGTTGCGGCCATCGAACAGCATGGCGACACGTCCGAAGATCTCACGCTCCCAGAATGGTTTGAGCGCGCGCGCCCGATCGACATTGCCCGCCGCGGGAATGAGCTGCATGAAGCGCTCTCCAAGATTTTCCATGGGGGTGTTCAGCACGATCTTGCCGTGTTCGATGAACAGCACATCGGTAAGGATGTTTTCGATCTCCTCGACCTGGTGCGTGGTCACGAGGATGGTGCGTTCCTTGTTGAAGTAGTCGTTCAACAGGTTGTCGTAGAAGGAGCGGCGGAACAGCAGGTCCAGGCCGAGCGTCGGTTCGTCGAGCACCAGGAGTTTCGCGTCGATCGCGAGGATCAGCGCGAGGTGGAGCTGCGTGACCATGCCTTTCGAAAGCTGGCGGACCCGGCTTTCTTTCTTGATATCGGTCTTGGCAAGGAAATCGAGGGCACGCGTCCGGTCGAAGCGCGGATGTACCCCAGCGACGAAGTCCACGGCCTGCGAAACCTTCATCCAGCGAGGCAGCACTGCCACGTCGGCGATGAAACACACCTCTTCCATGAGCGCGTCGCGCTCGGTGCGCGGGTCGCGCCCCAGCACCTTGAGCTCGCCGTCAAATGAGGTGAGACCCAGGATGGCCTTGATCACCGTGGTCTTGCCGGCACCGTTGGGGCCGATCAGGCCGACGATGCGGCCTGCTTCCACGTTGAGATCCACGCCACGAATCACCGGCGTTTTGCCGTAGCTCTTGGTGAGGCCGCGAGCTTCAATTATTGCTGTCATCTTCTTGACCTGTTTTGACCTGCGTCGGGAACGGCTGGGAGGCCGGGGCCGAACGCGCGCCTTTTTTCATGAGTTCATCGGTGGTAAAGCCGAGCCGCGCAATGGTCGCGTAGACCTTCGGCCATTCCGTCTCGAGGAAATAGGTTCGTTCGTCTTTCATGAGCGCCTGGCGCGCTCCCTCGTTGACGAACATTCCGCGCCCGCGTTTCTTCTCTACCAGCCCCTCATCGACGAGCTGCTGGTATCCCTTGAGAACGGTCAGCGGATTGAGACGAAATTCGGCCGCAACAGCGCGCACGGAGGGCAGCGGATCACCTTCTTTGAGGACTCCCTCGAGGATCATCGCCACCACTCGATCGCGCAGCTGTCTGTAGATCGGCTGGCTGTCGTCCCACTGCGGGTCCATCAGAGTGCTCCTGTGACCTTAGCGTACCAGGGCACTGATGGCCGCCACGAAGGCGGCGCCGCCATCCTGGTGGATACGGGCCACGCTGGTGGCATCGACAAACGTCCAGCTCAGAATGAAGGTCAGCGTCAGGGCAGCGAAGGCGCTCGTTACGGATTTCAGGTTCAGGGTCGTCATGGTCTTTCTCCTTGAGTGAGAGTGAGTACGTGTTGGTGTTATATATAACTACAACACCAACTCAGAAACAAGCCCTAACCCAAAAAATATTCCTGGCGCGTTGCAAGCCTAGAGGCGGACGTTCCGCAGCCTGGAGCGAACATGGGCCCTAAGTTGCTGTTCTTAATTGGAATTATTGTGGCACACGGCGCTTTGGCCGCAGGTTGGGTGAGTCAGGAGACCCCGTTGCAACGCGCGTCGATCGCCACTTGCGCCCGTGCGCCGGCCACCACTCCGCATTTCGAGCCACCACGCGAGCTGTTCGCCATGGCGGTAACACCCATCGCCGAGCCCGAGGTTCATCAGCCGTGAATACGGCGACCATCACGATGCACGGTCTCACTACCCCGGAAGAATCAGTGCCCTTCGCGCGACCGGCGCGCGCGCGTAGAGTCGAGATCGTGAGTGACGACGAAGACGCGCAGCTGATGCTCGCCTACGCACGCGGCGAGATGCGCGCCTTCGAGACGTTGTATGCACGTCATCGCGGCGCGTTGTATCGCTATCTCACGCGCCAGGCACGCGACGGAGAAGTGGCCAACGATCTTTTCCAGGAAGTGTGGAGCCGCGTCATCGTCAATCGTGTGCGATACGAGCCCCGCGCGAAATTCCGCACGTTTCTCTTCACGCTTGCGCACAACTGTTTCATCGATCACTGTCGCCGCACGAAAGCCCGGCCCGCCGGCATGGTGGTCGAAGACGCCGACGCCGCCGACCTGCTGCCCGCCGCCGAAGAATCGCAACCCGATTCGGCGCTGTCGCGCGAGGAGTCCTCGCGCCGCTACCGCGCGGCCCTGGCGACTCTGCCGGCCGAGCAGCGTGACGTCTATCTACTGCACGAGGAATCGGATTTGTCGCTGGAGGAAATTGGTCGCGTCACCGGCGTCGGCACCGAAACGGCGAAGAGCCGGCTGCGCTACGCGGTGGCGAAACTCAAGGCGGCACTGTCCGTGGCGGAGGCCTGATGTCCGGCTCCGACGAAGAATTCGAGGACTTCCTCAAGCGGCGCAAGGCGGTATTCCAGCGTACTCAGGATGAGCTGTTCGAACCGCCCGCTGAGCTCGATCGGGTGGTGCTGCGCCAGGCGCGCGAAGCCATCAAGCCCGAGGAGCCGATGCGTGTATTCAGCGCGCCGCGATGGAGCATGCCGATAGCGCTGGCCGCGACCCTGGTGCTCGCGTTCACCGTCATTTTCCAGGCCGGCATGCCCACCACGCAGTCTCCAACGCCCGAGGTCACGGTGCAGAACGTGGCGGAGCGCGTTGACCACCCTGAGTCGGCAAAGGCCGCCCGCAGCGCTGTGGTCGAGTCGGCAAGCGGTGAACGCAGCGTGGCGGACGTCAGCATTGATGCACCGGCTTCGGCCGCGGCGCCCCTGGCCGATGCCGCCGATGCTCCGGCCTGGCGTCGGGATGCGAAGACCTGGCTCGCGGAGATCGAGCGATTGCGCAACGCGGGCGACGCCGCGCGCGCCGAGGCGGAATTCGCCGAATTCAAACGCCAGCAACGCGCGTTTGCGGTAGCCCCTGACCGCTGAACGCGGCGAACTGCGCCCGCCGCCAGCGCCAGCAGCGAGGCTCTCCTGTTAGAATTCCGGCCCGCTTTTTTCGGCCTTCCGGAGCAATGATGAAACCCGCAGTCAATGTCGCCATCACCGGTGCCGCCGGTCAGATTGGTTATGCCCTCGCCTTTCGAGTTGCTTCCGGCCAGATGCTGGGCGCGGATACGCCGGTGAACTTGCATCTGCTCGAGGTCACGCCGGCGCTGCCGCAACTAGCGGGTGTGGTGATGGAACTCAACGACTGCGCTTTCCCCACGCTCAACAAGATTGTCGCCACCGACGATGCACGAGTCGCGTTCAAGGACTGCCACGCCGCTGCGCTGGTGGGCGCGCGCCCGCGCGGGCCCGGCATGGAACGCAAGGACCTGCTGATGGCCAATGCGCAGATCTTTTCGGCGCAAGGCAAGGCCATGAACGAAGTTGCGGACCGCAACATCCGCGTTCTGGTCGTGGGTAATCCTGCCAACACCAACGCGATGATCGCTCGCGCCAATGCGAAGGACCTGAACCCGCGCAATTTCACCGCGATGACGCGCCTCGATCACAACCGCGCTGTCTCGCAGCTCGCCGAGAAAACCGGCAGTCACGTCACCAAGATCCGCAAGATGCTGATCTGGGGCAATCACTCCTCGACGCAGTACCCCGATCTCAACTTCTGCACGGTGGACGGCAAACCCGCGCATTCGCTGGTCGACCGCAAATGGTACGAAGACTCTTTCATCCCGACCGTGCAGCAGCGCGGCGCCGCCATCATCAAGGCACGTGGCGCCTCCTCGGCGGCCTCGGCCGCGTCCGCCGCCATCGACCACTTGCGGGACTGGCATCTCGGCACCGCCGCCGACACCTTCATCAGCATGGCCGTGCCTTCGGATGGCAGCTACGGCATCCCCGAAGGCGTGGTTTATTCATATCCGGTAACCACCGCGAACGGCGACTACAAGATCGTCCAGGGCTTGAGCGTGGACGAGTTTTCGCGCAAACGCATGGACTCCACCGACAAGGAACTGCGCGAAGAACGCGACGGAGTCAAGGAACTCATCTAACTACCGGGGCAACACCTCGCCCGGATCCCAGGTACCCGACCCGCAGACCGATGGGCATGCGGATCGCGACACTGCCACCGCCGGCCGGCCAGCCGGCGCTGAGCGAATCGCGCAGCAGCGGCACCGGATCCGCTTCCAGCGCCTTGCGGTAACGCGCGGTGGCGGACCAGCTGCTCACATATCCAGTGACCTGCTCGAGGTTCCAGGAGAGCTCGAGGCCGAATTGCGGCACCTCGATCTCCTCGAAGGGAAACGGCAGTGTCCGGTATCCCGCTTCAATGTGCCGGCGTTCAGGAGGCCAGTAGGGTCCCACGACCTGCGAGTAGAAAGCGAAGAAGCGCCGGTCGAGTCCGGCATCCATGAACTGCGGCCGCGGGTAATTCCACACGGCCAGCAGCGCTCCGGGCCGGGCAACCCGCACGGCTTCCGCGTAGAACGCGGTCACATCGAACCAGTGCAGCGCCTGCGCGACAGTCACGAGATCCACTGAATGATCGTCGAGACCGCAGCGTTCGGCGGTCGCCACCGAATACCGCACGCGCGGATGCGGCTTCGCTGCATCAATCTGTTCGGGCGCTACGTCGGTGGCATACACCTGCGAAAAATGCCCGGCGAGCGCAACGCTTGCCTGGCCACTGCCGCAGCCACAATCCCACGCCGCTCCGTGCGAAGGCGAAATACGCGCGAGCCACGCGAACAGTTCCGGTGGATAACCCGGCCTGAAGTTCGCGTATTCGCGCGCGACCGTCGAGAACAATTCGGCATTCGACATGCCGCTATTGTTACGCGCGCTGCACCGCCCGCGCATGCATGGCCGGACTGATGGTGCCTCGGCGACGAACCGCGAAGGCCTGCAGCGAGACCACCACCGAGACGACGATCAGGAACAGCGGATATTCCCAGCCGCCACCGGTATTGCTGAAAACCCATCCGTTGCCGGCATGCACCCAAAACGCGCCCGCCAGGATCGGGATCAGCGCGAGCGAGACCCACGCGGTCGCAACGTTGGCGATGAGCAACGCCCCGCCCACGGCTTCCGCCGCGAAGACCACGTACGCCAGGTTGCCCGGCAAGCCGATGGATGCGAAGTATCCCGCCGTGCCGGCGAGTCCAAACGTGAACAGCTTCAGCACCACGCTGTGCGTGACATACATGACACCCAGCGACGTGCGCAGCAATACGGTGCCCGCGGCGTCGCTTTTTTCGATCAATGCATTCATGAGGATCTCCTGAGGTTGATGGCGAAATCCTAAGTCGGCGCGGTTGCAAAGACACTGGACGTATGGCAAATCTCGTTTGCATGGTTGCAAACGCAAGAGCGAGGCTCGAGGTCGCAGATCTGCCGCTGATTCTTGCGCTGGCACGGGAACGTACCCTGGCCGGTGCGGCCGAACAGCTCGGCGTCGATCTGTCTACGGTATTCCGCCGATTGAATTCGCTCGAAAAGCGCTTGCGCGTCCGGCTGTTCGATCGTTCGGCGCGGGGCTACCAGCTCACCGCCGCCGGCGAACGCGCCACGGGCGCCGCGGAACGCGTCGAGACGGAGTTATTGGCGCTCGACCGCGAAATCAGCGGCCGCGATCAGCAGCTGTCCGGCGTGCTGCGGATCACGGCCTCGGAAACACTCGCGTACGCGGTGCTGCCGACGCTGTTCGCGCAATTCCACGAGCTGCACCCGCGCATCCAGCTCGTGCTGGCGATCGACAACCGCGTGTTGGATCTCGGCCGCCGTGAAGCGGACGTCGCATTGCGCGTACGCCGTCCCACCGATCCCGCCTTGTTTGGCCGCCGCCTCACGGGCATCGCGTGGGCGTTCTACGGTCCCGCCGAAGGCGTCCCCAACCTGCGGCGCGAAAGCGGCTCGTACAACTTCGCGCGCCATTCGGTCATCGGCTGGGACGAACCTTCGAGGATCGTTGTCGGCGACTGGATCGCAGCTCACGTCCCCTCGGATCGCATCGGCTACCGCAGCAACAGCCTGGTGAACCAGCTGCTGGCCGTGCGTGCGAAGCTGGGCATCGCGCTGCTGCCCTGCTACCTGGCCGACTGCGACAGCGGCGTTCGGCGCGTTTCCGGCGTATTGCCGGACCTCGCGAGCGAGTTGTGGATCGTCACTCACCAGGATCTCAAGAACACCGCGCGAATCCGCACGTTTCTCGCCGTCATCGGCGACGCCATCGCGGCCTCGCGCCGCGACTTCGAAGGACAGGCTTAAGACACGGCCCCCGCGCGCGGCGCCTTGTAGAAACGACTATAGTTTCGCCATCGCGAATCCAGGGGCTTCACTATGCTCGGCGCAATTCTGGTCATCCTTTCCCTGATCGCCGGCGCCGCCTATGTGGCGCAGGTCGGCACGGGGTTCACGCTGCTGTTCATCGGCGCCGTCGTTTTCATGGCGTACAAGCGCTTCCCGCTCATCGCCTTCACCGCGGTTTTCACGCTGCTGCTCGCGGGCTACACCTACATCGCGCCTCCGGCCGGGATCTGGAAGGGTTTCCTGTGGGTGCTGCTGGCCGCATTGTGGCTGTTCAACCTGCGCCCGCTGCGCAAGGCGATCATCACGCGGCCGTTCATGAAGGCGTACATGCGGATGCTGCCTTCGATGTCGCAGACCGAGAAGGAAGCACTGGAGGCCGGTACGGTATGGTGGGACGGCGAACTCTTCACCGGCAAGCCCCGGTTCGAAATGTTGTTAGCCGCCAAGCCGCCGCAGCTGACCGCCGAGGAACAGGCCTTCATCGACGGCCCGTGCGAAGAGCTGTGCCGCATGTACGACGACTGGGACATCACCCACAAGCGCGGCGACATGCCGCCCAAGGTCTGGGACTACCTCAAGCAGCAAGGCTTCTTCGCGATGATCATCCCGAAGAAATACGGCGGTCTCGAATTCTCCGCGTACGCGCACTCCTGCGTTCTGGTGAAGCTGTCGAGCCGCGGCGGGTTACTGGCCGCCACCACCGCGGTGCCGAATTCCCTGGGCCCGGCCGAGCTGCTGAACCATTACGGCACCGAAGAGCAGAAGGACCACTACCTGCCGCGCCTGGCGCGTGGCGAGGAAGTGCCCTGCTTCGCGTTGACGCACCCGCGCGCCGGCTCCGATGCGGCATCCATGCCGGACACCGGCGTCGTCTGCAAAGGTATGTACCAGGGCAAGGAGATAGTCGGGCTCAAGCTCAATTTCTCGAAGCGCTACATCACGCTCGCCCCCATCGCAACCGTCGTGGGACTGGCTTTCCGGCTCTATGACCCGGACAAGTTGTTAGGCGGCGACAAGGTCGACTACGGCATCACGTGCGCGCTGATTCCGCGCACTACCCCGGGC
Source organism: Steroidobacteraceae bacterium (assembly GCA_035760205.1). Lineage (GTDB taxonomy): Bacteria > Pseudomonadota > Gammaproteobacteria > Steroidobacterales > Steroidobacteraceae > CADEED01. The sequence continues at coordinate 9,183 of DASTTJ010000351.1, forward strand.
CTCATCATCGGCCGGCGCCACTTCCCGCTCAACGTGCCGTTCCAGAACGGCCCGCTGTCGGGCAAAGACCTGTTCGTCCCTCTCGACACCATCATTGGCGGCCCAAAAATGGCGGGCCAAGGCTGGCGCATGCTGGTCGAGCAGCTTTCGGTGGGACGATGCATATCACTGCCCTCGAACGCCACGGGCGGCGCCAAGGCAGGGGTCTTCGCCTCCGGCGCGTACACGCGCATTCGCCGCCAGTTCAACATGCCCGTGGGCAAGTTCGAGGGCGTGGAAGCGGTCATCGCACGTATGGTCGGCTACACCTACACGATGGACGCGGCGCGCTCCGTGACCGCAGGCGCCATCGACGGCGGTGAGAAGCCGTCGGTGCCTTCCGCCATGCTCAAGTACCACGTCACCGAAATGGGCCGGCAGGTGGCCAATGACGCCATGGACGTGCACGGCGGCAAGGGCATTCAGTTAGGGCCTCGCAACTATCTCGGACGCAGCTACCAGGTGGTGCCCGTGGCCATCACGGTCGAGGGGGCCAACATCCTCACGCGTTCGCTCATCATCTTCGGCCAGGGCGCGATCCGCTGCCATCCGTTCGTGCTGAAGGAGATGACCGCGGCGCGCAACCCGGATCGCAAACAAGGTGTCGACGATTTCGACTCCGCCCTGTTCGGCCACATCGGTTTCAGCATCAGCAACGCAGTGCGCTCGTTCGTCATGGCGCTCACGCACGCGCGTTTCACGCACGTTCCGGATGTGGGTGAGACCAGGCGGTACTACCAGCACATCGTGCGTTTCTCCGCATCCTTCGCGTTCGCGGTGGACGTCGCCATGCTCACGCTCGGCGGCTATCTCAAGAAGAAGGAGAACCTCTCCGCAAGGCTCGGTGACGTGCTTTCGGCGATGTACCTCGCATCGATGGTGCTCAAACACCATGAGAACCAGGGCCGCCCGGCCGACGACCTGCCGATCGTCGAGTGGGCGTGCCGCAACCAGCTCTACAAGGCGCAGGAACAGCTGCACGATTTCCTGCGCAACTTCCCCAATCGATTCCTCGGCTGGGCCATGCGCGCGTTGATCTTCCCCGGTGGCCGCGCGTACTCGGCACCGAGCGACCGGCTGGGCCGCACGCTGGCGGACGCAGTGCTGAGCCCTTCCGAAGTGCGCGACCGTCTCTGCCGTTTCGTCTACCGCACCCTCGAGCCCGGCAATCCGCTCGGGCTGCTGCAAGAGGCGTTGGTGATGTCGCAGACCGCCGAGCCCATCGAAAAGCGCATCCGCGTCGATGGCGTCAAGACCGGCAAGGTCACTGCGCTCGATGTTCCTGGACAGATCACCCAGGCGCTCAGTGTCGGCATCATCTCCGACACCGAGGCCGCGATGCTGCGCGACTACGACCGCAAGGTCATGGAGCTCATCAGCGTCGATGACTTCGAATCGCACGAGCTGGCAGCGCAGGCGGAAGATTCGCCAGAGGTGACGCCGGCCGGCGTCAGTACGTTTCAAGTCGCGTGAACCGGAGACGATGAGCTCACTACCCGTTCCGGTAGACAGTCCGCCAGAGCCGCCCCAGCCGCTGACGCTGGTGTGCGCCAACTGTCACTCCGCGCTCAACGGCGAATATTGCGCCGCTTGTGGACAGCGGCACGAACCGCACGTGCACACGCTGACGCATTTCGCTGGCGAGGCGTTCGAGAGTGTTTCGCACGCCGATTCGCGCCTGTGGCGCACGCTGGGTTACCTGCTGACGCGGCCGGGCTATCTGACGCGCGAATTCTTTGCGGGCCGGCGCGTGAGTTATCTCCCGCCATTCCGGCTCTATCTCGTCATCAGCGTGCTCTTCTTCCTGGTCGCGGGTGTGCCGAAGGACGCGGAGATCGTCCGCATCCAGGCCGAAGTCAAGACGGAGACACAAGACAGCTCATCCAAACCCAAGGTGGCGTTTCAGATCGACGCGCCGAAAATCCCGTTGCCGGTTCCTGCGGCGGCCGCGGGAACCGATGCCGGCCCGGACGAAGACGGGGTTTCGGCGGGCGTGCGCGACTTCTGCGACCAATTCAAGGACCAGCCAACTTCCGACAACGACGCGCGCAACAACCTGCGCGACCGCTGCCGGGCGATAGCCAGTGACGGAGGACGGTCGCTGGCCGCCAGTATCGTGCTCAATCTGCCGCGCGCCATGTTCATTTTCCTGCCCATCATCGCCGGCGTCATGAAGCTGCTGTACTGGCGCCCGAAACGCTACTACGTGGAGCACCTGTTATTCCTGATCCACAATCACGCCTTCGTTTTTCTCCTTCTCATCCCGCTCGTTCTGGTCGCCAGAATTCCGTACGTCGGCGAATACGCCGGCTGGCTGAGGTTTGCCGCGGGCCTTTATATGGTCTGGTACATCTATCGCGGCATGCGCAACTACTATGTGCAGGGCCGTGCGCTCACCCTCGCCAAGTATTTCACGCTCGGCTTCGCCTACATGATCACGACCTTCATCGTCCTCCTACTGACCGCTATATACAGCGCAATGATGGCCTGACGGTCGCAACCAACCAGAAAAGGAGACTTCAATGAACCACCGGAAGTTAGTCACATTGGTATGCGGCGGCGCTCTCGCGCTCGGCTCCCTGCTGGCGCTGGCGCGCGAACCCTCGCCCGCGGGCGCTGAGGTCTACATCGTTTCTCCAAAGGACGGCGCGAAGGTCAAGGGGCCCGTGACCGTGGTATTCGGCCTGAAGGGCATGGGCGTCGCGCCCGCCGGCATCAAGTTCGAAAACTCGGGCCACCACCACCTGCTCATCGATGCCGACGCGCCGGCCAATCTTTCGCTGCCCCTGCCCGCCGACGAACACAACGTGCACTTCGGCAAGGGTCAGACAGAAACCACGCTGACGTTGTCGCCCGGCAAACACACACTGCAGCTGCTGCTGGCCGATTCGCTGCACACGCCGCACGAACCGGCCGTGATCTCCAAGAAGATCACCATCACCATCACCGTCGAGAAATAGGCTGCGGAGAAATCGCGTGACGAACCTGCGAATTCATTGTGTTGCTTCGGCGCTGGTGCTCTTCGCCGCGTTTCCGGCGCCGGCGCAGCAGGTGCCGGATCGCGACTATCTTCCAGCACTCGCGCGTGCCCAATACGCGCAGGGGTCGGGACCAGTCGTTTGCGTCGACGAAGCGCACCACAACTTCCACACGCTATCGGAACGCTTCTGGTCCTTCGGCGAGCTGCTGCGACGCGACGGCTTCCAGGTGGTGCCGAACACGACACGGTTCGACGCTGCGGCACTCGGCCGTTGTGCGGTGCTGGTCATTTCGAATGCCCAGCCCAATTTCGGGGGCTGGGAAAAATATCCATATCCCACGCCCTCGGCATTCACTGACGCGGAGATCGCCGCGGTGCGCGGCTGGGTCGAGAAGGGTGGATCGTTATTGCTCATCGCGGACCACATGCCGCTGGCCGGAGCCGCCGCGAAGCTGGCGGCGGCATTCGAGGTGGAGTTCATGGACGGCTTTGCGATGCGCGATCCCGAAAGCCGCAATCCCGACCTTTTCCGCACCGCGGACCGCTCGCTGCGCGACCATCCCATCGTGCGGGGGCGGAATGCGCAGGAATCGGTCAGCAGCATCCGCACGTTCACCGGCCAGGCATTTCGAGCACCGCGCGCCGAGCCGCTGCTGGTTCTTCCCGCGGGGTACATCGGACTGATGCCGACCAAAGCCTGGGAGTTCTCGCCAGACACGCGCCGCGTCGAAATCGAAGGCTGGCTGCAGGGCGCGGTCCAGGGCTTTGGCCAGGGGCGCGCCGCCTTCTTCGGCGAAGCCGCCATGTTTTCGGCACAGCTGGGCGGGCCGACCAGGCAACCCATGGGCATGAACGCGCCTGGTGCGGAGGCGAACTTCCAGCTCGTCCTGAATGTGGTGCACTGGCTGACCCGATCGTTGTAAAACAGCGCCATGAGTGCACCGCGCGCCATCCTGCATGTCGACATGGACGCGTTTTACGCGTCGGTGGAGCAGCGCGACCGGCCCGAATTGCGCGGCCAGCCGCTCATCGTCGGCGGCACCAGCAACCGCGGCGTGGTGGCAGCGGCCAGCTACGAGGTCCGGAAGTTTGGCGTGCGTTCGGCGATGCCGATCCGCGAGGCGTTGCGCCGGTGCCCGCATGCCATCTGCGTCAAGCCGCGCATGTCGGTGTATCGCGATGTTTCGCATCAGGTGTTCGCCGTTTTCCATGAATACACACCCATCGTCGAAGGACTGTCGCTCGACGAGGCATT
>DASTTJ010000352.1:0-3910 GCA_035760205.1 Steroidobacteraceae bacterium
CCGGGCACCACCCTCCCCGGCACCATCCACTAGTGCGCGTCGCGCGAGACGTCCGTGCCGCTGCCACCGACCAGCACGTCGAGATCCGCGCCGAGGTGCGCCTGCTGAACGTGATCCACATATAGCTTGTACCAGCCGCGCGTTGGCGCCGGCGCCGGCTTCCAGTTGGCGCGTCGTGCCGCGAGCTCCGTCTCGCTCACATCGAGATGCAGACGCCGCGCAGGCACATCGACCTCGATCATGTCGCCGTTGCGCACCAGCGCCAGCGGCCCACCGGCCGCGGCTTCGGGCGACACGTGCAGCACCACGGCGCCGTAAGCCGTGCCGCTCATGCGCGCATCGGAGATGCGCAGGATGTCGGTGATGCCGCGGCGCAGTAGTTTGGGCGGCAGGGGCATGTTGCCGACTTCCGCCATGCCGGGATAACCCTTCGGACCGCAGCCCTTGAGCACCATGATGCAGTGTTCGTCGATGTCGAGGCTCTCGTCGTCGATGCGCGCGTGCAGGTCCTCGATGTTCTCGAACACCACCGCCCGCCCTTTGTGCCGCAACAGGTGCGGCGAAGCCGCCGACGGCTTGATCACCGCGCCGTCGGGCGCGAGATTGCCGCGCAACACCGCGATGCCGGCGCGCGCCTTGAAGGGTTCATCGAGCGGTTTGATGACGTCGCGGTTCCAGTTTGGCGCGTCGGCGAAGTTCTCGCCCAGCGTTTTGCCATTGACGGTCAGCGCCTTGCCGTCGAGCACGTGCGAAATTTCCTTCATCACCGCCGGCAGTCCGCCCGCGTAATAGAAATCTTCCATCAGATATTTGCCGGACGGCTGCAGGTTCAGCAGGCACGGCAGTTCCGAGCCGATCTTGTCCCAGTCCTCGAGCTTGAGCGGAACGCCGATGCGGCCGGCAATCGCCAGCAAGTGGATCACCGCATTGGTGGACCCGCCGATCGCGGCATTCACGCGGATCGCGTTCTCGAACGCAGCACGCGTGAGAATCTTCGACAACACCATCTCATCTTCCACCATCTCGACGATTCGCCGACCCGTGAGCTGCGCCTGCCGGTAGCGGCGCGCATCAACGGCGGGAATTGCCGCATTGCCGGGCAGCGCGACGCCCAGTGCTTCGACCATGCTCGCCATGGTCGAAGCCGTACCCATCGTCATGCAATGACCCTTCGAGCGATGCATGCACGATTCGGCAGCGGTGAATTCCTCCTGGCTCATCTTGCCCGCGCGCACGTCTTCCGACATCTGCCAGACGCCCGTGCCCGAACCGATCTGCTTGCCGCGGAACTGCCCCGACAACATCGGCCCACCGGAAACACCGATGGTGGGTAAATCGCAGCTCGCCGCACCCATGAGCAGCGAAGGCGTGGTCTTGTCACAGCCCATGAGCAGCACGACGCCATCGAGCGGATTGCCGCGGATGGATTCTTCGACATCCATGCTGGCGAGATTGCGGAACAACATTGCCGTGGGTCGCAACTGCGTTTCGCCCAGCGACATCACCGGGAACTCGAGCGGGAACCCGCCGGCTTCATAGACGCCGCGCTTCACGAATTCCGCGAGCTCGCGGAAGTGACCATTACAGGGAGTCAGCTCACTCCAGGTGTTGCAGATGCCGATGACCGGCCGGCCATCGAACATGTCGTCGGGATAGCCCTGGTTCTTGATCCAGCTACGGTGAAGAAAGCCGTCTTTCCCTTCCCTTCCGAACCAGTCCTGACTACGTCGCTTGCGCTTTGTTGAAACGTCCATCGCGAATGAGCGTACAAGGCGCAAAGATATGCGAGTAATAGTTTTCTAATTCAGAGCCATACCTGCTTTGGCATGCCTGCCCGATCCGCACCCTTCAAGAAAGGTTTTTCAGGTCCAGCGTGCATCCATAACTACTGATCGCCGAGGTCTTGAGTGCCCTTAGCAGGACGGTGGCCGCGGGTGACAACAACCAGTCGGTGCGCGTGATGATGCCGAACGCATCCATCGTGCAGGAAAGCTGCATCGGCAGCAGCGCCACCATGCCGTAGGTTGCGTAGTAACGCGCAACCTCGGTGGGCACCACCGCGATGAAATCGGTTTGCTGCAACATCTTGGTCACGAAGAGCAGCGAGGCGGTCTCGATGAGCTGGGTAGGCGGCGCAAACCCCGCCTCACTGAACATGAGGTCGAAGCGATGCCGCAGCACACTGCCGGCCGGCGGAACGATCCACGGCTTGTGTTCGACCGTGGCAAGGCTGAGGCCTGGCACGTTGAGCAGCGGATGGCCCGGCCGAACTACTGCCGACACCGGCTCTTCCGCGAGCCGCTCGTAACGCAACCCGGTCTTTTCCTGACGCTCGAACAGGCGGCCGATCATGATGTCGATCTTGCCTTGCGCCAGTTGCTCGATGAGCACGTTGCTCGATTCCACGTGCAGCTCGACGCGCAGCTTCGGATTTTCGCGCGCGACGATCATGATCGCCTGCGGAATCAGGCTCAGGGCCGGTCCCGTGATGGCGCCGAGACTGACATGGCCCGAAAGGCCGGCCTTGAGCGCGTCGATCTCCTGACCGGCTTCGCGCAATGACGACAGCGCGATACGCGCGTGACGGATCATGGTTTCGCCGTACCAGTTGGGCCGCATGCCGCGTGGCTGACGCTCGAACAGCGAGACGCCGAGCATGTCCTCCAGGTCCTTGAGCAGCTTCGATGCCGCGGGCTGCGACATGTTCAGCACTTCTGCGGCGCGATGAATGTTGCCTTCATCGCAGATCGCGGTGAGCAACATGAGCTGGCGCGTTTTCAGACGCGCGCGAATAAACCAAGGTGTAGTCGTCGACATCATGTTGAGCCCCCCGTCCCTAAGTATCTATATACCGATGAATATAGCTCCGTAGCAATCCCGGGCTTGTTGGATATCCATACGAATCCCATGATTCATCGCTTGAGACTCATCCAATTCCTCGAGGAAGGCGGTCGGCCGCGGGTGGGCTGGGTCACTGACGACGGATCCGCCGTTTTCGGTGTCGGCTCATTCGAATCCACTTACGCGCTCGCGCTGGCGGCAACGTCCGCGGCCGAGCCGCTCGATGCGTTCGCCTCGCGTCTGGCCGCCAAAGCCCCAATTCCCTACGCCGCGCTGCTCAATGAGCGCCGCGTGCTCGCCCCACTTTCCCATCCGGACCCGGCTCGATGCCTGGTTTCCGGCACCGGGCTCACACACTACGGCAGCGCTTCGGCGCGCGACCAGATGCACAAGAAGCTGGCTGCCGAGTCGCTCTCCGACTCCATGCAGATGTTCAAGTGGGGAGTGGAAGGCGGCCGCCCGGCGGGGAACGAACCTGGCGCGCAACCCGAGTGGTTTTATAAAGGCGATGGGGATTGCGTCGTCGCCTGCGGACAAGCGCTGCCCTCACCTTCGTTCGCGCTCGACGGCGGTGAAGAACCGGAAATCGTCGGCCTGTATCTCATCGCGCCCGACGGAACGCCGCAGCGGCTCGGGTTCGCCATCGGCAATGAGTTCTCCGATCACGCCACCGAGCGCAAGAACTACCTCTATCTCGCCCATTCGAAACTCCGCCCCTGCGCCATCGGGCCGGAACTGCGCACCGGCGCTCTGCCGGCCCATCTGGAAGGCGCGAGCCGCATCCGCCGCAGCGGGAACATCGTCTGGGAGCGGCCTTTCGTGACCGGCGAAGCAAACATGTGCCACTCGCTGGCCAATCTCGAATCCCACCATTGCAAGTACGCGGCGCACCGGCGTCCCGGAGATGTGCACCTGCATTTCTTCGGCACGGCCACCTTAAGCTTCGTGGACGGCTTCACGGCCCAGCCAGGCGACGTCTTCGAGGTCGCACTGGCGGAACTCGGCGCAACACTGACCAACCCACTGGCGCATGTCGACGGCGGTTTCACCTTTGGCGGCGTTCGCGCAC
>DASTTJ010000353.1:0-7830 GCA_035760205.1 Steroidobacteraceae bacterium
ACAACCCGGCGCCCACCACGTTCCAGAACGCCACGGCCGTGAAGAACAGGATGGGCCACTTGTATCGCTGCATCCAGGGCGTGGCCTGGCCTAACTTGTAGGTGTGGTAGGCCTCGAAGCCGATGAAGGCCAGCGGCACCACCTCGAGCGCGGAGAAGCTGGCGCCGAGCGCGATGACAGCCGTCGGCGTGCCCGTGAAGTAAAGATGATGCAGCGTACCGAGCACGCCGCCGGAGAGAAATACGATGGTCGCGAACAATACCGCTACGGTGGCAGTGCTCACGCGCAACAAACCCAGGCGCGTGAACAGAAAGGCAATCACCGCGGTGGCGAACACCTCGAAGAATCCCTCGACCCACAGATGCACGACCCACCAGCGCCAGTACTCGACCATGGAAAGGTGCGTGTGTTCGCCCCACATGAGGCCCGCGCCGTAGAAGAGCCCGATGCAGACGGTGGAGGCAAACAGCAGCGAGATGATGGATTTGGATTCGCCCCCGCGCCTGATTGCGGGCCACAACGCACGTCCTACCAGCGTCAACCAGATGCCAAGGCCAGCGAACAGGAAGATCTGCCAGAAGCGGCCAAGATCCACGTATTCCCAGCCCTGGTGTCCAAACCAGAAGTTCTGCGCGAGGCCCAGCTTCTGCATCACCGCCAGCCACTGTCCCGTGAAAGCGCCGACCACGATGATGATGAGGCAGGTGAACAGCACGTTTACGCCGAGCCGCTGATACTTCGGTTCGTGCCCGGAGATTGCGGGCCCGATGTACAAGCCCATGCCAAGCCACGCGGTCGCGATCCACAGCACCGCGAGCTGCGTGTGCCACGTGCGGCTCAGTGAGTAAGGCAGGTAGTTGGAAAGCGCGAAGCCATAGGCGTCCTGCCCCTCCACCTGGTAGTGCGCGGTGATGGCGCCTAACAGTATCTGCGTGAGGAACAGCGCGATCACCAGCCAGAAGTATTTCGCGGAGGCCTTCATGGACGGCGTCACGCGCACCATCGCCAGCGGATCGGTCTTCGGAAGCTCCGGCGGCCCCTGGTCCTTGTGGCGCGCATGGTGCCAGCCCAGCGCGGCGATGCCGGCGATCAGAAACAGTACGCTGAACACGGTCCACATCAGCAGATGCGGCGGCGGTGTGTTCCCCACCAGTGGATCGTGCGGCCAGTTGTTGGTGTAGGTGATGTTCTTGCCCGGCCGCTCCGTGACCGCGGACCAGGCGGTCCACCAAATGAAGCCGGTCAGCGCATGACGATGCGCCGCCGTATCCACGGTGTCGTTTTTCATCGCATACGCCTTGCGCAGTTCGAGCAGCCGGGGGTCATTGCCAAACAACGCTTCATAGTGCGCAGCGACCGCGGCCATCGCCTGGGCACGCTCGGGGGAAAGCGTGATGGTTTCCGCCTGCGCATCGTAGGTGTTGGCGCGGATGAGGCTCTTCAGGCGCGTGTCCAGCGCCGCCTGCTGGTCGGCAGGTAGTTCGGCATATTCGTGTGACGTCTGACTCCTGGCCATCAGGTCCAGCCATCCGGTGGCCTCGCGATGCAGCCAGTCCGCGGACCAGTCGGGCGCGACGTAGCTCCCGTGACCCCAGATGGATCCGAGCTGGTGGCCGCCTATCGACTGCCAGACCTGGCGGCCCTGCTCGATTTCGGCGCGGGTGTAGATAGTCTGGCCGTCGGTGGTGATCACGGCCTTCGGCATTGGCGGCATCACGCGATGGATCTCCCCGCCCACCCACAGGAGAACCGTGAATGATGCCAGCAGGAGGCCGATCAGGAAGAGCCAGAGCTTGCGGGTGGCGGTCATGACATCATCTCCTCGAAAGATGATTCATGGTGAACGCGCCGTCGGACGCCGACCCTGATCCAGGTCAGGTCCGCGTTATTCCCGCAGGATGTTGCGCGCCAGCGCCTCGAGTTTCGCGGAATCCGTGATCTCGATCTCCCGCCGGTCCACCTGGAGCAGCCCCGCGTCCTGCAGGCGCGAAAACCCACGGCTCACACTTTCGGATGCCAGCCGCAGATAGTTTGCGATGTCGGTGCGGGTCATCGACAGCCGAAAGCGCGAGGCGGAGAACCCCCGCACGGCATGCCGGCGCGACATGGAGACTACGAATGCCGCCATGCGTTCATCGGCGGTGAAATTGCCCGCGAGCAACGCCGCCTTGCCGATGTCCTCGCTCAAGAGCTTGAACAGGTGCTGCTGCAAGCCCGGCATGCGGCCCGCGAGCGCCGCGATGTTCGGAAACGAGAACCGGCACAACATCACCGAATCGAGCGCCACCGCATTGCAGGGATAACGCGCCTGCGAGATGGCATTGAGCCCGATGACCTCGCCGGGCAGAAAGAATCCCAGAACCTGCTCGCGGCCTTCGCTGTCGTTGACGTAGGTCTTGACGGTGCCCACACGCACGGCGGCAATCGCCTCGAACGGATCGCCTTCCCGAAAGAGATGTTCGCCTTCGGCGAACGGCCCGACGTGCGCGACGAGCACGTGCAGCGCTTCGAGTTTGGATTTGTCGTACCCCTGTTCGAGGCAGGCGGCGGAGAACGCGCAGGTGCTGCAGAAGTGAAATTCGTCGCCGTCATCGGCGATCGGGTTGCGCCCCGCGCGCGGACGCACCATGTCAGGCGCGCACGCCGGCAAGTACGCGCCGCCTCAGATCGCCCGTGAATGCCGGGGCCGCGTTTCGGTGGCGGTCTGGGTAGAAAGGTAGCGGTCGAAGCACATCGCGATGATACGCAGCATCAATCGGCCGCGCGAGGTTGCGACGATGCTCGCACCCTGCAACGTCACCAGCCGGTCTTCGATGAGCGGCTGGAGGCGGCTCATGGACTCGGCGAAATATTCGTCGAAATCGATGTCGTAGCGCGCTTCGATCTGCGCGCGGTCGATGGCGCCGCGGCACATGAGCTGCTGGATCACCTGCGCGCGCAAGAGGTCATCGTCATCCAGCCGCATGCCACGCGCGATGGGCAGCCGGCCGGCGTCCACCGCGGATTCCCATTCGGGCAACTCGCGGAAATTCTGGCTGTAGGTCTCGCCGATGTGACTGATGGAACTCGCGCCGAGTCCGATGAGATCGCACTGCGCGTGCGTGGTGTATCCCATGAAATTGCGCTGCAGGCTGCCCGCCGCGAGCGCGACACTGAGATCATCGCCGGGCAGCGCGAAGTGATCGAGCCCGATGTACTGATAACCGGCCGCGCTCAACCTTTCGATCGCCAGCTGCAGCAAGGCGAGTCGCGCGCCGGCATCGGGCAGCTCGCTTTCATCGATCTGCCGCTGCGCCTTGAAGATCTGCGGCATGTGCGCGTAGCCGTATATCGCGACGCGGTCGGGCCGCGCCATCACGATGGTGTCGAGCGTGTGCATGAAACCCGCGAGCGTCTGGCGCGGCAGGCCATAGATGAGATCGACGTTTACGGAGCGGAAGCCCGACGCGCGGCAGGCGTCGATGGCGCGCAGCGTCTCCTCGATGCTCTGTTCGCGGTTGATCGCCAGCTGGACCGCGCGATTGAAATCCTGCACGCCAAAGCTGGCGCGATTGAACCCCATGGCGGCATACGCCTCGATGTCGCCGTCGCACACGCTGCGGGGATCGAGTTCGATGGAGAAATCGCGGTTCGCGGCCGTGGTGAAATGGAAGTACCGCCCGAGGCTGTCGATGAGCCCGGCCAATGCCGATGGCGTAAGGAAGTTGGGCGTGCCGCCGCCAAAATGCACCTGCACCACCTCCCGATCGCGGTCGAAAAGCGGCGCGAGCATTTCCGCTTCGCGCACCAGCCGCAGGGCATAGGGAGCGCCGCGGCTGACGTCGCGCGTGATGATGCGATTGCAGCCACAGTAGAAACAGGGCGAGAAGCAAAACGGCACGTGCACGTACAGCGACAAGTCGCGCGGTATCGGTTCCTGGTTACTGCGCGCGGCCTCCTGCCTGAAGTCCGCATCGGTGAAGCGCGTCGAAAACTGCGGCGACGGCGGATACGAGGTGTAGCGCGGGCCGGGCCGGTCGTAGCGGCGGAGGAGTTCGAAATCGAAGTCAGGATGTGTCATGGGCGTCAACCGGGTTTGCCGTCAGCGCGCGGCGACCAGAGAATGGGCGCGTACACCGCGACGAATATTCCGAAGCAGAGCACCCAGGCAAGTCCCGCCACCGATACGGAAAGTAGATAGTGCCCCGGGAACAATGTGGTACCGAATACGCGCAACACCGTACTGACGGTGAGCAATACGTATGCGACGGCGATCACACGCGGCACGGTGATCGGCCGCCCCGTGTGCCCGAGCGAGGCTCGGGACATGACGGCCAGGATCATGGTCGCGAACACGCCCATGGTCAGCGCGTGTTGCCATTTCGCGGCCCAATCCGCATCGGCGAGCAACGCTGCCGCCTTGAGCGCCAGGCCCACCGGGAGCCATGCATAGGCGAGGTGCATCACCCAGAGGATCGGTTCTCCGCCCGTGCGAAAGCTGCGCCAGCCGCTGAGGCGGATCGCATGCGCCGCCGCGGCCAGCAGTGCGAGCACGCCGCTCAGCGTGGACAGGGGCGCGAATGCGTCGACCACTGCGATCGCCACCATCGCCGCGATCACCGCAACCTCGACCGGTCGCCGCGTGATGATGCTGACCTCCTCTCCGCGCTGTCGAAGCGCGTTGGCGGTAAACGCCGGCACGATGCGCCCGCCGATCACGGTCACCAGAATCAGCACGAAGTCGATCGCCAGACGCATGGCGCTGCCGGCGAGCACCGCATCGCCGCGCTGCAGGGCAAAGAGGAATGCGCCATCGATGAGCCAGAGCACGGCCAGTACGGCGAGCAGAGGGGCGTTGCGATTGGCGTTGCGAAAGATCGGTGGCGCCAGCAAGGCGAGCAGCACCGGCAGCAATACGAGCTCCGCGGCTGCAGTCATCCAGAAGGGTATGGCCCCCACGGCACTCATCGCCACGCGGCCGAGCGCCCACAGACACACGGCGATGAACAGCGGTCGGCCCGCAAAGCCGCGTACGCCAGTCCAGCTAGGCACCGCCGTCAGCAGGAAGCCCGCCACCGCCGCCATGACGAAGCCGTAAACCATCTCGTGCGAATGCCAGTACAGCGCCGGCAGCGATCCAAATGGCGTGCTGGCGTGGGCAAAGCGATAGAGCCAGAGCGGCACGATCAGCAGCGCGTATAGGCCGCTCAACAGGAAGAAAGGACGGAAGCCGTAGTCGAACAACGCACACCGGTTGGCTGAAGGTCTGACGGCAGTGGGGGTATTCGAGGGGATCGTCATGCGACAGATCTTCGGCTTGGCGGGCCACGGGCGCCCTGATCCAGATCAGGCGCCTGAACCTGAACGAACCTGAACGGAAACGTTCAGCGTCTGCTCAGGTGCGCCGGTCGATACTGGCTCCGCAACGGATCGACATGGATCCGCTAAGGAGACCTTCAGATGAAACGCCCAGTGACCCTTGTTCTCGTCGCCTCGCTGCTCCTCAGTGCCACCGCTTTTGCCGACAGCGGCAACAGCAAGCACGTTGGAAAGCAGGTGGCTGGCAAGATCGTGCGCGCCGAAGCCAAGCAGAACCACCATCGTGGTCACGACAACCGTCATCACGACAGTCGTGGCAATAATCATCGCGGCAACGACGGGCGCGATCGCGGCAACAGCGGCGGTCATGACCGTCGCGACGATCGGAACGATTATCGCAACGACAATCGCCACGACTGGAACGATCGTCGAAATGACCACAATCGCAACGATCACAACCGCAATGACCGCAATCGCCATGACAGCCACAACAACAACTGGAATGGCAATCGCGGCTGGGACCGCCATCGCAACGACTGGAACAAACACCCCCACTATTGGGACAACCGCCGCCACGACCGCCGCGACTACGCGCGCTATCGGTATCACTTCGGCCATTACCGTGCGCCGCATGGGTATCACTACCGTACGTGGCACCGTGGCGACTACCTGCCCCGTGCCTACTACGGCAGCTCGTACGTCGTGTACGACTGGCGTCCGTACCGGCTCTACGCCCCGCCGTATGGCTACCACTGGGTGCGCGTCGGCAATGACGTCCTGCTGACGGCCCTCGCCACCGGTGTAGTGCTCGATGTGCTCTACAACATCTGGTACTGAGCCGAACTGAAACTCAAGAACCCGAGCTAGCGGGCAGTCGCCGGCGCCCTGGAACGGATTCCAGGGCGCCGATGTTTTTGGGGACAGTCCCCATTTGCGGGGAAATAGGGACTGTCCCCATACTCCCGCCACGATGACCGACAGACTCGAAACGATAGAGATCAAGCTTGCGCACCTGGAACGTGCGGTGGCAGAGATCAGCGACGTAGTGGCGCGTCAGCAGAAGGAGCTCGATCGCGCGCTCGATCGCAACCAGCGGCTCATGGAAAAAATCACCGCGATGGAATCGGACTCAGGCACGAGCGCCACGGCGTACGAAAAACCGCCTCACTATTGATCGTCCCCGTCGCTCTGTTGCTCGGTGAGCAGATGGCGAAAAAATCTCTCCGGCGCGTTCAGGAAATCGCGAGTCAGGCGAAAGTGCTCTGTCTCCCGGTAGTCGACCTCCCTGATCCTGCCGTCGTCGAGACTCAGCACACGCGAACCAGGCAATGTGAGCAGGATCGGTGAATGTGTGGCGATCACGAACTGAGCCACCCTCTTCTCACCAAGGTCATGCAGGATTCGCAGGAATGCGAGTTGGCGTTGAGGTGACAACGCCGCTTCGGGCTCGTCGAGGATGAACAGGCCGTCCTCGAAGTTGTGGCTGAACAGCGATAGAAAGGCTTCGCCATGCGACTGGTCGTGCAATGACTTGCCGCCATACGCATTGAAAGTACTGCCGACCTCTTCGAGGTAGGAAGCGAAGTTGAAAAACGTTTCGGCGCGCAGGAAGAATCCGCCCGTGACCCGCTGTCGCCAACCCATGCGCAAGGCCCGGCCCAGCGTATGACCGTCGGCGCCCTCGGCGAAGCTCTGATCTTTATGTCCCCCGCTCTGGCCGAAGCCCGAAGCCCACGCCAGCGCCTCCAACAGCGTCGATTTCCCCGCGCCGTTCTCGCCGACGAAGTAAGTCACCGGCGTGGATAACCTGATGTCGAGCGGCTCTTCCAGCAACGGCAAGGTGAATGGATAGACGCCGGGCTGAACCTTGTCTTCTTTCAGGCCAATGTGGGTCAGGAAAGGACTTCCCGGCAACGCTGAGCTCTGGCCGACTTGCACACGGCGACGCATCGGCTAACTAGAGTTTCAACGCGTGAACGCCAGCGCCATCGACAGCACCATCGCAAGCACAGAGGCTGAGACGGCGACATAGGAAAGTTTGCGAGTTGCGGCGCGATGCGCTGCCGCCTCGGTGCCCGCCTGTTCGAGCGCCGCCACCACTTCCTTGAGCTGCGCAGCGAGCTGAGTGATCTGCTCCGCGTTGTTTGACGCCGCGGCCTGCAGCTCCGCGATCTGCTGGTTCAGCAGGTCGGTCTGTGAAGGAAGCGCATCGACTTTCTTGCGAGTGAAGGCGGGCTTGACCACGCCAATGATGGTGTCGAGGTTGCTCAACACCAGTTTTCCAACGACGAGCCAGGGAACGGCCATGGAAACCCCCTACGGCAACACGCTGTATCCGCCCGTCTCCGCAAACTGCTCCGTCTCACTCGCCGTGCCGAATGCAGCGCCGCGCGTAAGGCGATCGCGAATGGCGGTCCATTTCTCTTCGCTGGGCACATCCTGCACGAGAATCTGTTCGCAGCCGGCCTTGTCGAGCGCACGCAGGTTCGCGTACAGGTCGTGAGCATAGGCGTCGGGACGGCGCCCGGCATT
>DASTTJ010000354.1:0-2387 GCA_035760205.1 Steroidobacteraceae bacterium
CTGCAGGCCATCGCCGAGGCGCATGTCGTCGTCATGGTGGTCGACGCCCAGGATTCCATCGGCGAGCAGGACGCCAGCGTGCTCGGCTTGGCGCTGTCGCGCGGCCGCGCGCTGATCCTCGCCGTGAACAAATGGGACAACATCCCGCCCGAGCAGCGCGAAGAGATCAAACGTCTGCTCTCGCTCAAGATCGATTTCGTCCCGTTCGCGCCGATGCACTTCGTCAGCGCGCGTCACGGTACCGGCGTGGGCGAACTGGTCGCGTCGATGATCCGCGCCTATGAAGCGGCCATGCGCCAGATGAAGACGCCGCAGCTGACCAAAGCCATGGAGCGGGCCATGGTTCAGCATCAACCGCCCATCGTGCGCGGCCGACGCATCCGCCTGCGCTACGCGCACCAGGGCGGAAAGAATCCTCCGCGCATCGTGGTGCATGGCAGCCAGGCCGCGCATGTTCCCGAGTCCTACAAGCGTTATCTGGCGAACATGTTCCGCGACGAGTTCGATCTGTTCGCCACGCCCGTGATGGTGGAATTCCGCAGCGACGTGAATCCGTTTCTCAAGGACAAACCTAAGGAAAAGCGAGGCCTCAAAACCTCGCAGAAGGAACGGCGGGCGCGGCGCATCACCAAAGACCGGGCCAAGCGTCCGGCGAAGAAGAAGGGCGGCGGCACCGAGCAGCGCAGCGCGCCGCGTGGCCGCGCCAACCGCCCCGCGAACAAAAAGTGATGTAGTGGGCCGCAGCCCCGAAAAACTGCGAATACTCTCCCGCATCGCAAAGCGCAAGCGTGACAGGTCGTCAGACGCCAATCGACGACAATTCTTCGCGTTGCTTGAATTGTTCGCGCCGTCGTCCTAGCTTTGGTCCCACGCAGGTCGACCATGGAAGGTCTTTCGCGACCCCGGGAAGATTCTGCAGAAGTTAGTTAAGCGTCGCGGCCGAAAGGCCGCAGGCGCTGAACAGGGAGCAGTGCAGGATGCACCTTTGCAACGCGCAGATTCGCGACGCGGACATTCATCGCCCGCGTTTTCAACGCTTACCTGGCTTCTGTGGAATCTCCCAGCCAAACCAATCGTCAAGGGAGATTTATGACACGCCTAACTAGCAAGATAGTGATCGGGCTGATGTTGTGCGCGCCGGTGGCGGCGCTCGCCGCCGATGCAGGCTTCACCGATCGGATCATCGTCAAATATCGCAATACTTCGGCGGCCGCCGCCGCGGCAGGGCAGGCCGCCCAATTGCGCGGTACGGAACTGTCCGCCGCGCGCCTCGGTGTCACCATGAGCCGCGTGCGCGCAACCGCGCTCGGTTCGCAGGTGCTGAAAGTCGATCGGCAGTTGTCGCTTGCGGAAGCCGAACAACTGGCGCGCGACATCGCCGCCAGCGATCCCAGTGTCGAATACGCCGAACCCGATCGCATCCTGCGCAGGACGTTGACGCCCAACGATCCGCGGTACAACGAGCAGTGGCATTACTTTGAAGCCGCCGGTGGTATCAACGCACCGACGGCCTGGGACAAGTCGACGGGAACAGGCGTCGTGACCGCGGTCATCGACACCGGGTATCGGCCGCATGCCGATCTCGCCGCCAACATCCTTCCTGGCTATGACTTCATTTCCGACACGTTCGTGGCGAACGATGGTAACGGCCGCGACAGTGACGCCAGCGATCCGGGCGACTGGATCAATCCGGGCGAGTGCGGACCGGGCGATCCGGCAACCTTCGAATCGAGCAGCTGGCACGGCACCCATGTGGCCGGCACCATCGCGGCGCGTACCAACAACTCCGTCGGCGTCGCTGGCGTTGCGTTTAATGCCAGGGTCGTGCCGGCACGCGTGCTCGGCAAGTGCGGCGGATACACCTCGGACATTGCCGATGCCATCGTCTGGACTTCCGGTGGCGCGGTCTCCGGAGTGCCGACCAACGCAAATCCGGCGAAAGTGCTGAACATTTCGCTGGGCGGCGGCGGCAGCTGCGGCGCCACGACGCAGAACGCCATCAACTCCGCGCGCTCGCGCGGCGCGGCGGTGATCGTTGCGGCGGGCAACAGCAATGCCAACGCGTCCAACTTCACTCCGGCCAACTGCACTGGTGTGGTCACGGTTGCGGCGGTGGGTCGCAATGGCGGCAAGGCGTCCTATTCGAACTTCGGCGCGACCGTGGAAGTCGCGGCGCCCGGCGGCAGCGGCGGGACCAGCAGTGTCCTATCCACTCTGAACTCAGGTTCCATGGGGCCGGGTGCGGACAACTACGCGTTCTACAACGGCACGTCGATGGCGACGCCCCATGTAGCCGGGGTGGTGGCGCTCATGCTGTCGGTAAAACCCACACTGACACCCGACCAGGTGACATCCATCCTGCAGAGCTCAGCACGCGCTTTCCCGGC
>DASTTJ010000355.1:0-12611 GCA_035760205.1 Steroidobacteraceae bacterium
CCATGGTGCATATGAAAAGGCGGCGTCATTGCTCGGCCCCTCCCAGGGCGTAGTGATTCTGCCAGTGCACTCTACCTACGAGGCGAAATGGTTTCTGAGGCTGTGTCCAAGAGCGTGATCGATGCCCAGATTCATGTGATCCGAGGGGCTTCGGTGATGCTGGATTCGGACCTCGCGAGTTTGTATGGCGTGTCTGCAAAGGCTCTGCTTCAAGCGGTGCGACGTAACCGGAAACGCTTCCCGCCAGACTTCATGTTTCAATTGTCGAATCAAGAGGTTACGAACTTGAGGTCACAAACTGTGACCTCAAGTTCGGCCCGCGGCTACGGAAGTTCCCGTCGTGGCCATGCTCTCAAGCGTGCTCCGCGGCGAAACCGCCGTGCGCGTGAACATCGAAATCATGCGAGCGTTTGTTCGCCTGCAGCGCGCGGCGATAGTTAGTGAGCAGGTGATGGCACTGGTCGAAGACCTCTCGAAGCGCGTTGATGTGCAAGATGCCGTCATCACCGACATCGTCGAGTCGATACGCCAGATAGTGCAGGGCCCGGGAGGCAATCGCGCGCGGCCGATTGGATTTACCGCGGACTTGGAAGACAAGGACTAGGACTCTTGCCATCGTGTTCTTCGCCGCGAACACGAAGTACTGCGGCAAGGTGAAGCTATTCAAACTGCCGTGATCCTGAACGCGATGCGAGAGCTCGTGGCGTCACCTCGAGGTCCAACCCGCGGCATTGGGTTTCTCGCTGATATCAAGTAGTTACTGGGAACCTGTCACAATTTGTGACCGGTTCCCAGCCTCGAAACTCACGCAACGCCAAACCATGGGCTCGACACCCTGCCGCCCGTCCACCTGCCTTGTGGCCCACGCATGCCTGCCTTACCCTGACTCCCACAACACCACAACGGGACAGGGCTCTTCGGCTCATGGACCAGACTGCGCTCGGGGACACATTCAGCCTCGCCTACGATGAACTGCGGCGCATTGCCGCGTCCGTGAAGCGTCATGACCGTCGGGCCACGCTGAATCCGACGGCGCTCGTCAACGAGGCTTTCCTGAAACTCTCGGGATCGTTGGCTTTCACCCCGGAATCCGAGCTGCATTTCAAGCGCATCGCGGCGCGCGCCATGCGACAAGTGCTCATCGAGGCCGCCAGGCGGCGATCTGCCGGCAAGCGTGGTTCGGAATTCGAGTTCGTCACCTTCGATGAGGACATCGGCGCGCGGCTCACGGCGCCGGACGATCTCGTGTCGCTCGACAGCGCGCTGGACTCGCTGGCCGAGATGAGTCCGCGGCAGGCGCAGCTGGTCGAGTACCGCTTCTTTGGCGGCTTCGAATTCCCGGAGATTGCGCGGCTTCTCGGCATCTCGCTGTCCACCGTGATGCGCGATTGGCGCTCGGCGCGTGCGTGGCTGGCCACGCAACTGCGCAGCGCCTGACATGGAAGCCGCGCGCTGGCAGCGCTCCCAGCAACTCTTCCATGACGCGCTGGCGCGGCCGGCTGGCGAGCGCGACGCTTTCCTGGCGGTCGAATGCGCGGACGATGTCGCGCTGGCGGACGAAGTCCGCGCGCTGATCGACGCGGATGCGCGTGCGGATGCGCTGCTCGATCGGCCGCTGCCGGACGTTGCGCACGGTGTCTTCGACTCGTCCGCGCCGGTCTACGAATCGATCGGGCCGTATCGCGTGGTGCGTCTGCTCGAGCAGGGCGGCATGGGCACTGTCTACCTGGCGGAACACCTCGGCCGGCGCGTCGCCGTCAAGGTACTGCGCGATGCATCGCTGTCGCCCGCGCGCCGCGAGAGCTTCGAGCGCGAGCAGCGGACGCTGGCGCAACTCACGCATCCATTGATCGCACGGCTCTATGAAGCCGATGTGCTCGCCGATGGTACGCCCTACTTCGTCATGGAGTACGTCGAGGGAGAGCCGCTCACGCGGTTCTGCCGTCGCGAGCGCCCCACTCTCGCCGGGCGCCTGCGACTCTTCCGCGAAGTCTGCGAGGCCGTGCAGTACGCACACCGGCAGGCGGTGATCCATCGTGATCTCAAACCCGCCAACGTCCTGGTGACGCCGGAAGGCGCGGTGAAGTTGCTGGATTTCGGCATTGCCGCGCGAATCGCCAATCTCGATCTTTCCTCGGACTCGCGCCGCGACCAGCGCTTGATGACCGCCGCGTATGCCGCGCCCGAGCAGTTGCGCGGTGACGTGATCGGCGTCTACACCGACATCTACGCACTCGGCGTGATGCTGTTCGAGCTTCTCTTCGACTCGCTGCCGGCTGAGGCAGGCGAGCGGCCGTGGGCGCGCCTCGCTGTGGCGGTTGGCTCCGCGGAGCGCGCGGATCTCGATGCTCTGCTCGGAAAGGCGATGCACGCAGAGCCGCAAGATAGATATTCGAGCGTCGAGGCGTTGATCCGCGACCTGGATCACCTGCGCGATGTCCAGCCGCTGGACTCGCGTGCCGGCACGTTTGCCTACCGCGCGGCAAAATTCCTGCGACGCAATCGCCCAGCGGTCGCCGCGTCCCTGCTCGTCTTCGCGACGATCCTTGCGCTCGCCACGTTCTACACCGTGCGTCTCGCCGAGCAGCGCACGCTGGCGCAGGCCGAGGCCGCGAAGGCGCGCGAGATCAGCGAATACCTCATCAATCTATTCGACGCCGGCGATCCGTTCGCGCAGGAGTCAAATCCCGATGTGCGCAAACTACTCGAGCGGGGTGTGGAGCGCGTGGAGGGCCTTGCGGCACAGCCCGCGGTGCAGGCGCGGATGCTGAACGCGCTGGGCCGTGTTTACATCATGCTGAGCGACTACACGCAGGCGGAGGCGCTGCTCAATCGTGCTTACGCGGCGCGAGCGAAGATCGACGATCCGCTGGAGCTCGCGCAAACGCTTGCGAATCTCGGACTGCTGCACCGCTACACGAGCCGCTTCGAGAGCGCCGAGCAGTTCACGCGCGACGCGCTCGCCGTCCGCGAGCGGCACCTGCCGCCCTTGCATCCCGATCTGGCGGCGTCGCTCGACAATCTCGGCGTCATCCTTTCGAACGAAGGCGAGTACGGTGAGGCGGACCGCACGCTCACGCGCGCGCTGGCGATCCGGCGCGCAAGTTTTACGCAGCCGCATCCGTTGGTCGGCCATACGCTCAACAACCTGGCCGTGAACGAGTTCAACCAGGGTCGCTACGACTTCGCCGAGACTTACTACCGCGAGGCGCTCTCCGTCTCGCGTGCGACTTACGGTCCGGACCACGCGTACACGGCGGTCGATCTCGCCAACTTAGGCGTGCTGCTCGACACGAAGGGTGATTACGCGGGAGCGGATGCCATGCTCACCGAGGCGCTGCGCATCACGCAGGCGAAGCTCGGCGACGACCATTTCGAGACCGCGTTCCGCATGACCCAGCTCGGCGGGATGTTGCGCCGGAAGGGCGACTACAACCGCGCCGAGGCGTTGCTGCGCCAGTCGCTCGCGATCGAGGCGCGCGTTCTCGAGCCCGATCATCGCAACCATGGCGTGACGCTGAACCATCTCGCGATGACGCTGCAGGAGAAAGGTGACTACGCCGCGGCCGAACCCGTGATCCGCAGCGCCATCGACGTGTTCCGCAAGAGCCTCGGCGCCGAGCATCCGTTCACCGGCACGGTCACCTGTAGCCTGGGCTTCGTGATGCATCTGCAGGGCCGGAGCGCGGAAGGTGAAACCCAGATGCTCGCCGGCCTGCGCATCCTCGAAACGTCGTTGCCGCCCGGCCACGACATGATCGCCCTCAACGAGGGGCGTTACGGCGAGTTGTTGTTGGCCGAGGGTCGACTGGACGAGGCAAGGCCGCTTCTGGATCGCAGCCATGCGGTGTTGCTCGAGACTTTCGGGGCCGACCACAAGGACACGCGCCTGGCTGCCAGCCGCCTCGCCGCGCTCGAAAAGGCCCCAAAACAGAAGAAGTAAAGATTTCTGCGCGGCGATGACACTTTTGCCGTGGCTTTTGCGCAATGAATGAAAGACGCCACAGAGCGTCGGGGAGGTTAGATGAAATTACGCGCCATGTTCCTGGGACTCGCAATCGCGACCATTGCCGCCGCACCGGCTTCAGCCGACGGAGAGGGCCTGTGGCCCAATCTCGCCGTCGATGCGGCCGTCGTGAAACAGCAATCGGAGTCCATCGGCAAGCAGTGTTCCGAGAGGTTTCAAAGCCGGCCCGATATCGATTGCAGTTGCTTCGTCTCGAAGTATCCGGAGGTCCGGCTCCAGATCCTCAGCGAATGGCTGCGCCGGTGGGATGTAGCCCAACGTGCCGCGTGTGTCGGCTTCGGGGGCGCCTGCGACGCGCCCGCGAGAGTGGGCTTTCAGTGGTTGCTGCTGGCAAAGACGCAGAAGAATCTTCCGACAATGGAGGGCGCGCCCAAGGGAGGTGTGCGGGGGCTCGGCATCGCGGGAATGACGCCCGAATACATGTTCGAGCAGGTCTCGCTCAAGATCGCCAACGTCTGCCGCAACTACGACTACCTCGGCACCGAGGCCGAGCAGCGCTGCCTGCACAACGTCAAATCCGGCCTGTTGCCCGTGAAGCCGGGAAAAAGCACGAAAGCCTACTGCGCCTGCGTGAAGCAGAAGATCGGTGAGCAGGAAGGCGAGGCGGAATCATTGACCAAGTGCCGGGACATCTGAGGACCCTGACATGAACATGAAAAACAAATCGACCCTCGGTAGTTTGGTGGCGATAGTCATCTGCACGGGCATCGCGAACGCCCAGAACATCGAGAAGCGCGCCGTCGCCAAGCTCACGACGCAGGAAGCCCAGGCGTTCGCAGGCAATGGCCGGGCTCCGGGAGTCCAGGTCGCGAGTGAGGATGGGCGCCACGTGGCGCTGCTGCGCACCACGGGCGGCAGCATGTGGCTCGAGCACGATGGAAAGACCAGCAAGAAGTGGGAAGAGATCGGCGCATTTGCGCTGAAGCCGGATGGGAATTCTGGGGTCGACAAGCTCAGGCTGAGCCCCGATGGCTCCCGCGCGGCGTACGTCGCGCGCGAAGGTCAGAGCATCTTTCTGATCGTCGGAGACCAATCGACACCGATCGAACCGAGCGCCATCGGCAACTCGGGCTGGTTCAGCTTTTCGCCCGACGGCAGCCGTTACCTGATGGTGGTAGAGAACGGCAACGCCATTAACTGGGTGGTGCTCGACGGAAAAAAACTGGGCCCGTATGGCGACGTGAAACACGTGACGTTCAGCGGCGACGGCAAACACGTCGCCTTCGTCGCACTGGACAGCTACGAATACAACAAGCGTGCCGGCATGAAGGTGGTCTTCGACGGCAAGGAGTCGCCTGGCTACGCGACTGCGTCTGACCTCAGGATGAGTCACGACGGCTCGCGATTCGCCTACGTCAGCCAGGCACTGTTCAAGGATCAGCCCGAGGGCGTCCGCGTGGTCGTCGACGGAAAGCCGTCACCGCAACCCTATGCCTTCGTCAAGTCGCTGCAGATCAGCCCCAACGGCAAGCGGGTCGCATTCATCGGAGCGCCGACGTTGGACGGGGTGGGCTTCGGTGAGCAACGTGTCTACCTCGATGGCAAACCCGGCAAGACGTACCAGACCATCCAGGAACTGAAGCTCAGCCCGGACGGCAGCCGGTGGGCGGCGCGCGTGAACATTCCGATCGCGGGGCATGACGTGATGCGTGCGACGTATGTCATCGACGGCAAGGAGACGCGCAGCCTGGACGAAGTCGGCATGGCCGAAACCATCTTCTGGACCTCGGATTCGAAGCGGGTCGCGATCGAAGGGCTCACTTCACTGCTGGAAAACGGAACCGAGAACCCGGCCGAAGACAGCGCGCAGGGCCACGGCGTTCGCGTCGGGCCCAACGGTTCGTACGCCTACCAAACAAAGGCGGACGACAACATCGTGCGCATGTTCGTGAACGGCAAGAAAGGCCCGGACCTCACCATGGCGGAGGCCGACTCGCTCGTATTCTCGCCGGACGGCAAGGATGTCGCGTATTGGGGAACCGACCTGTCCGGAAAGTTCATGTTGATTACGAACGGCAAGACCTATCCGGGCGTGGGTCGCCCGGACGGCTTCCTGATAACGAAGAGCAAGGAGAGGATCAAGGGGCTTTGGAGTCCGGACGGCAAGCACTACGCGACGATCGTGCAGCGCAATCTGATCGTCGACGGTCGCGTCGCGGGAGATTGCCTGCACGGATTCAATCCTGCGTTCAGCCCTGATTCGAATCATTTCGCGGTGGCTTGCCAGGTCAACAGCGCTCGCAAGCAGGAGTTTGCGATCAGTCTCAACGGTCAACATGTCGTGAAAACCGAAGCCGTGTTCCTCGAGCCGCGGAACACCGTCCGATTCGGCGCCGACAACGTGCTCGAGACTTACGCGCTGATAGACACCGACCTGACCGCGCTGCGCATCACGCCGGACAAGGGCGGCATCGCTCAGATCGGCAGCGGGCCGGGGGCGGCGAAATCCGCGTCGACTGCTTCGGAGCCGACGCAAACTACAGTGGCGGGTCAGACCGTGCCGGTGCCTGAAACGCCCAACGCTGCCGAGAAGGCGACGGAGAAGGCCAAGGACGCTCTCAAGAAGCTGCCGGGCCTTTTCAAGAAGAAGAAGAACGAGTGAACGATCACAACAGAGCTATCGCATCGAGCTGACAAGGACTAGGGCACTTGCCGTCGCTATCATCTCGCCAGACATCCACGGAGAGATTGATGCCTGAATTCCGAAACCGGCCCTACGCCGCCTTCCTCTTCGACATGGACGGCACGCTCCTGGATTCCTCCGCCGTGGTCGAGCGCGTCTGGCTCACCTGGGCGCGGCAGCACGGGATCGACGCCGACGCCCTGCTCTCAGCCCTGCATGGAGTGCGGGCAGAAGACACCATCCGGAAGTTCGCGGGCTCAACGCTCGACGTGGCGCGGGAAACGGAATGGATTCTTCAGGCCGAGCTCAGTGATGTCGAAGGCGTGGTGCCGCTCGAGGGCATTGGCTTGCTTCTCGAACGGCTCGAGCCGGATGCGTGGGCCGTGGTCACGTCCGCCACGCGCACGCTGGCAACAGTGCGGCTGGGTGCCGCGAAACTTCCGCTTCCTCGAGTGCTGATCACCGCGGAAGATGTACAGCGTGGCAAGCCGGACCCGGAAGGATTCCTGCTGGCTGCGCGGCGCTTGGGGGTTCGAATCGAAGAGTGTCTGGTGTTCGAGGACTCGCCCGCGGGAGTGGTCGCCGCGAAGGCCGCGGGCGCCCACGTCGCGATCGTGGGTGGGCAGGTGCCGGTCTCTGAAGGAAACTTCGCGCTGGCGAATTACCTTTCGGCATAGCCACCGCCCTGACAATCGCCTGCGCCTCGTGTTCATCTCCTTCAACGCCGACCGCCCCTCCTCCTCGCCCTTCATCGAGCGAGTCTGGTCCTGCCACAGCACCTCCGGCGGCCCCTTTCTCGCAATCGCCTCCACACACTGGGAACTCGTCGTCACCCGCCTGGCCGGCCTGACAACCGTCACCCTCCACGGGCCGGAGACCAAACCCCGCGAGGTCTACTGCCCTCCCGACGGCGAATGGTTTGCCATCCGTTTCAAAGCGGGCACGTTCATGCCGCACCTTCCCGTGCATCGGCTGATCAACGGCCAGGACGTAAACCTGCCGCCAGCATTTCGCGGCCGCTTTCGGCTCGACCACTCCGCCTGGGAAATTCCGGACTTCGACAACGCAGAGGTTTTCGTGAACCGGCTGGTGCACCGTGGCCTGCTGACGCGCGACGCGGCGGTAGCGGCTGCGCTGGACGGCCACACCAACGCGCTCCACACGCGAACCGCGCAACGTCATTTTCTCTACGCCACGGGAATGAGCCACACAGCGCTGAAGCAGATCGAACGCGCGCGTTTGGCCACCCAGCTTCTACGCGAGGGCCGGCCGCCGGCCGATGTGGCGCACGAAGCGGGCTACTTCGACCAGGCGCATCTCACGCGCAGCCTGCGCAAGCTCATCGGCCTCACTCCCGGGAGCATCGCGCGCGAGGAGCGGCAGCTGTCGTTTCTGTACAAGGCTTGACCCCACGCTAGCCGCTAACATGTCCGCTCCAGACCCCGAAGGCGAGGACCATGCGAGGCAAAATGTGGTGGGTAGGCTTTTCGATGAGCGCGCTCGTCGTGCTCTTTCTCCTGATGGATGCGGGCATGAAGCTGGCGGCTATAGGCCCGGTGCTTCAGGCGGGCGAACAGCTCGGCTTTCCTGGCGCCGACATGGCGCGCAAGCTGGGCGCGTTGCTGCTCGTCTGCACTCTTCTATATGTATACCCGCGCACCAGTCTGCTGGGGGCCATCCTGATCACGGGTTACCTTGGCGGCGCAGTGGCCACGCACGTGCGGCTGGATAATCCGCTGTTCTCACACGTGTTGTTCGGCGTGTACCTGGGAGTGTTGATGTGGGGCGGACTGGTGCTGCGCGAGCCGCGGATGAGGAATCTGCTGTTGCAGGGGGCTTGAGGGGGCGGCGCAGCTCATGACGGTGGACCTGCGCCGCGCCTTTCGGGCGGCCGGCGCTATCGCCCTTGTGCATTCACCGAGCAAGGTGTGGCCATGCTTTCCAGCGTACTTCGTAGCGAGACCGCCGTACGGGTGAACATTGAAATCATGCGTGCCTTCGTGCGCCTGCGGCGAGCCCAAACAACCCGGATGGTTTCAAGCCGGCCGCGGGCGCTGCCTATCTACATTGACAGGTGGCGGATCCGGCGGTTAGGCACCAGCGATCGCGAGCAACGTGACAATGTACACAATAGCGAGCGAAGTAAGGATCCAGACCCACCTAACTTCACCGTCCATGTGGGATTTCATATTCGCCTCCAGAGGTTTGGAACTCCTGATTGCCCTTCCCTGGGAAATCTTGACGAGTTGCGTATTCTTCTCCCATTGCGCCGCGATCGTCACCCGCCGCCTTTCGATCGTGGCGACGTCCTACATACCGGCGTTCGCCAGGGATATGCGCTCCTAAGGAGACGTCTGCGTCACTCGCTGAATTTCGAGAACGCTGCGGCTCCAGCCAGGGCAATTGTGAAACAAGCTGCTTCACAATTGAGGCGTCGGAGAATTTCTCGGCAAATCTGCTGAGGCAACCGCTTACGCAAGAAGTCAGCGCCCACCGGCTGTGGAGAGACCACCGTGCACATATACACGAGCACGACGTTCTCAACATAGGGACGAGGGGTCTTCGCATGCGTATCAATCTCGCTGTTCTCATCTCACTATCCGCGCTGACGACCCAGGCTCTCGCGCAAACCACTCCACCGGTATGGACAACCCCGCCGCAAGTAACCGTCGGTGCGAATCTCAAGGAGCTGGTATTCGACTGGGAGCCGGTTCCGGGCGCGGTGCTTTACCGGATACTCCTGAAGACCACTGCGAACCCACGCGAGTATTACGCGCCTATCGGAGAACGCCTGCGGCAAACGCGCGCGGCCGTGCCGATCTCCGTATATCAGCAGCTTTGGGAGACCACGCGATACATCGTGCAGGCGTGCAACCCCGCCGGTTGTACTCGCTCAGCGGAAGTGTTTCCGCGCGATCTGATGCTCGACACCATTGGCTACTTCAAGGCGTCCAACACCGAGGCGAACGATGGCTTCGGCCGGCAAGTGGCGGCGAGCGCCGATGGCAGCACCATTGCGGTGAGTGCTTCAGGAGAAAGCAGCAACGCGACGGGCGTGAACGGCAATCAAACTAACAACAGCGCCCCGAATTCCGGCGCGGTGTATGTGTATCGTCGCAACGGCCGCAACTGGGCGCAGGAGGCGTATCTCAAACCGCCGGACGTCCAGGCAGGCGGCAGGTTTGGCGCGGGATCGCCCTACCGACTTCGCACGCTGGAACTGAGCGCGAACGGCTCGCGATTGCTCGTGGGCGCGCCCGCGAGCGCGGTGTCGGGCCTGGCCAATGCCGGCAGGGCCTATCTATTCCAGAGGGACTCGGCCAACAACTGGTCGATCGGGCTCGAGCTCCGCGCACCCGTGTCGGCGGCCAACGATTACTTCGGCTACTCGGTGGACCTGGCTTCCGACGGCAACATGCTGAAGGTCAATTCGTTGCTGCCCATCCATTCCACGGGAGAAGCCGAGGGCAGGACACATCTATGGATACACAACGGCAGCACGTGGACCTACCAGCTGGCGCCTCAATACGGGGGCGATCTCTGTCGTTCGACCCGGCTGAGTGCGGACGGCCGCACGTTGGTTTCTTATTGCCTATCCACCACGGAAGGCGGCGCGCGCGTGACGACGATGAGGCGGCAGGCTGACAACACGTGGAGGTTTGAGCCGGACATCCGGGTGGACTGGGTCGCCGGTGCGCCCAGGATGGCCATCACGTACTCAGCTAGCTGGCTCGCCGTGACAGAAGGACAGTACATCCGCATGTATCGATGGGACGGCCCGCGGTGGGTGCTCGACGTGAGCATCCTGCCGTGGACGGTGTCGGACGGGCCGGGCGAAGGCGGCTGGGGCGAGGCCCTGGAGTTCTCGAGACATGGCGAGTTCCTCGCCATCGGCGATCCCAGCGCCAGGATCTTCGGAGCCGGCGTGTCCGATCCGATGATTGGCAGCGAACGGGACGGCGCGGTGGTGATCTACAAACACCGTCCCGACAGCATTCCGCAATGGTATTCATTTAAAACGGTGAAAGCGCCAAACCCGAGCGCCGACGATGCGTTCGGAACGTCGGTGGCCTTCGGTGGCACGGGCTGGTATCTGGCGATAGCGGCACCGCAAGAGGATAGCGCCGCGCGCGGTGTCGATGGCGACCAGACCAGTGAGACGGCGACGGATTCCGGAGCGGTGTACTTGTACTAGACACGTCGCGCGTTGACGCGCGCCGGATCGTCTGCCGTTTGTGGGAAACCGCGTCACTTTCGCGGCCGCATTCCCGCGGACATGAGACCTGTCACTTGAGCACCGTCCACCGCGGATATAGGGTGTTGCCCACGCATCCCTCAACAAGACCAAAACATGAAAATCGAACCCTTCCGCGTCTTCGCATCGCTGCTCCCCATCGCATTGCTGTCCGCGGCACCCTCCTTCGCCGCCGACATGTTCACCGTCACTCTCGACCCCGCAATCAACGGCAAATTCCAGCTCAACCCCGCGTTGCCGGCGGGCGGCAAATACGCGGCGGGCACGGTGATCACGGTCTCCACGCAGCCGGATCCCGGCTTCACGCTCGATGCGGGTTATTACTCCGTGCCGGGTAGCTGGGGCGCGATGTACCACGAGTCGATGACGCCTGTTTTCAAGGTGACCGTCGATCGTGACAAACGCATCGGCGCGTCCTTCATCGAGAGTGCGGCGGTGGCTCACATCGATGTGAAGCACAACATCGTGTACGCCAAGCCCGGCAAGAAGCCGCTCAAATACGACGTGTTCTCGCCCAAGGGCGCGAAGCAGCTCCCCATCATCGTCATCGTTCATGGCGGCGGCTGGTCGGCCAACGACGAGGACGTCATGCGCGGCCTGGCGCGCGAGCTGACTCGCGGCGGCAAGTTCGTGGTGGCCAGCATCGACTATCGCTGGGCCGGCAAAGCGGATGGCGACGCCACCAGCAACACGATGGCGAATCTCATCGAAGATGTGTTCGGCGCGATGGCGCACATCATGGAGCACGCCCGCGAGTACGGCGGAGATCCGACACGCATTCTTCTCACCGGCGACAGCGCGGGCGGTCATCTGTCGGCGGCGGCTTCGCTCATGGTCGAGATGATCGGCGACCGCGGGTTTGGCAAGACGGCGGGCGTGTTCGAGCTCAAGCCTACCTATCTACCCAGGAACAAGACGTCGGCGGATGTGAAAAAGGAGCTGCTCGCCGCGATCAAGGGCGCGGCGCCCAGCTACGGGGTCTTCGGCGGACCCTTTCTGAATCACCACTCCGAAGACCCGGCGGCCAATGACAGCTGGAAGGCGGCCATCGCTCCGCTGAATCACATCCCGAAGGCTGCTGATCGAGCGGTACCGCAATACATGGTCCGCGGCACGAATGACCCGTTGATCCCGGATGAGATGTGCAAGGTGTTCATGGATGCGCTGGTGAAGGCGGGGCAGCGCGTGGAGTACGTGCAGGTGGGCGGCGCGGGACATGCGTTCTTCGACTGGAAGCCCGATGCGACCACCAAGGCCACGTTCATGCAATACGGTGTTTATTACGCCGCCGAGATGAAGGCGTTCTTCGAGTCCGTGTTGAAGCTGTGATGTTGAAGGCCGGGGGGACTCGGTATCCAACCGCAGGCTCACGAATCAGCAGCGCGGGCGGGATGTCCAGCTTTTCCTGTAAGGCCCGAATCATCGGTAGCGTCAAAGGCCGTTTGCGCGCCAACACTTCCGAAGCGCGGTTCTTTCCGCCGAGCACACGCGCGATATCTTTCTGACGCAGACCGCGCTGTTCCATGCGAAACAAAATGGCGTCAATAGGATCAGGTTTGGCGAAAACAAATCGCGCCGATTCGTAGTCTTCCACCAGTTTCGCCAACAGCTCGAGCCGCAGGCCGTCCCCGGATTCACGGGCGGGATCGAGCCGCGCGAGGCGCGCGATTTCTTCGAGCGCTGCCTTGTGCTGGGTCCTTGTCTTG
>DASTTJ010000356.1:0-2287 GCA_035760205.1 Steroidobacteraceae bacterium
GCCGGCAACGACATCAGCTGGCACATCCGCAAGCGCCACTATGCCGAGCATCCGAGGCAACGAAAGTTGCGTATTGCCGATCGGGTCTGCGAACTTGAACGTTTCGGGCAAAAGACTGGCCTCGGATGGTATCGATATGAAGCGGGCAAACGGGATGCGATCGCCGACCCCGCGGTCGATCAAATAATTGACGAGGAGCGCAAGGCGTTGAAGATCGAACCGCGCAAGATCGCCGATGCCGAGATCGTCGATCGGTTGCTGTATGCGCTGGTCAACGAAGGGGCGCACTTGCTCCAAGAAGGGATCGCGCAACGCGCGTCCGACATCGATGTGGTTTACCTGGCGGGTTATGGTTTTCCCGTGCAGCGCGGCGGCCCGATGTTTCATGCCAGCCGCGTCGGCCTCGGTCAGGTGCTGAGGCGCATGAAACAATTCGCAGCGAACAAATACGCGCAACCGGATTTCTGGAAGCCGGCGAAACTCATCACCAGGCTCGCCGCCGAGGGAAAGACTTTCGACGACGCGCCGTCGACCGGAGGCCGCCGTGGTTGACGCAGTCATCGTTTCCACGGCGCGCACCGCGCTCGCCAAGTCCTGGCGCGGCGCATTCAATCTCACGCACGGCGCCACGCTTGGCGGTCATGTGGTGAAACATGCGATGGAGCGCGCGAAGCTCGACCCCGCGTTGGTCGAAGACGTGCTCATGGGCTGCGCGAATCCGGAAGGGGCCACTGGCTTCAACATAGCGCGGCAGATCGCCTTGCGGGCCGGATGTCCGGTGACCACCTCTGGCATGACGTTGAATCGTTACTGCTCATCGGGCCTGCAGACCATCGCGCTTGCGGCGCAACGCATCCAGGCGGGCGAGGGCGATGTCTACGTCGCGGGCGGTGTCGAATCCATCTCGTGTGTGCAGAACGAACATCTGAACACCTTCATGGCGAAGGAAGCCTGGCTCGAGAAGAACAAGCCTGCAATCTACTGGACGATGCTGCAGACCGCGGAAACCGTGGCCAGCCGCTACAAGATTCCACGCGAGGCGCAGGATCGGTATGGCGTGCAAAGCCAGCAGCGCGCCGCGGCGGCACAGGCAGCGGGCCGGTTCGCCGACGAGATCGTTCCGATCGAGGTGATCGCGGGCGTTGCGGATCGCGACAGCGGCCGGCTCATGACGAGCAAGGTCACCGTGAGCGCGGATGAGGGCGTTCGTCCGGACACTAACTACGAGGCCGTCGCGAAAATACGCACGGCGACGCCTGGCGGTGTCATCGCCGCCGGCAATGCCAGCCAGTTCTCCGATGGTGCGTCCGCCTGTGTGGTCATGAGTAGCGAACGGGCGGAAAAACTCGGCCTCGCGCCACTAGGTGTGTTCCGTGGATTCGCCGTGGCTGGGTGCGAACCGGACGAGATGGGCATCGGCCCGGTGTTCGCGATTCCAAAGTTGTTGAAGCGTGTGCAAAAAACGATTGCCGACATCGATTTGTGGGAGCTCAACGAAGCATTCGCCGTGCAGGTGCTCCATTGCGCTGACAAACTCGGCATTCCGAACGAGCGGCTCAACGTGAATGGCGGAGCGATCGCGGTCGGTCATCCATATGGCATGACGGGCGCGCGGCTGGTCGGTCACGCGCTGCTGGAAGGCAAACGGCGCGGCGCGAAGCTCGCCGTCGTCACCATGTGTATCGGCGGCGGCATGGGCGCCGCGGGGATGTTCGAAATATGCTGAAGAACATCGTCGCCATCATCATCGCGGTCGCAGTCGGGGCTTTCGGTTATTCGTATTGGACGAACAAGGACGCCGAGGAAAGTCCGCTCAACGTCATGGTCACGCAGATGCGGACGCGCGCCATAATCGAACACGAGCGTAATGTGACGGTCTGGTACAAGGCCTGCCCCGAAGTCAAAGGCATCAATCCGCAGGTGATGGTGATCTGGCCGGCCAAACTCAACTACGAGCTGGACCTGGCCGACATCGAGCTCACGCTGAGCCCGGAGGGTGTATTGCGCGCGATCACGCCAACCATTCGGGCCGACGATCCTTCCGTTCCTTCGGAGTTCGGCGAGTACATGGCACAGACCTCGTTCTGGACGATGGAAAGCGAGCAGGCGATCGTCATGCGCGAGATGCAGAAGGCCACACCGCTCGCGCGCCATCTCACGGCCTATTTTCTTCGCCACGACGCGGGTTTGCGCGAGCACTTCAAGGAAGAACTGGAGACGTATCTGCGCGGCATTGCTGGCGCGCTCGGGGTGCTGGTCACCAGGATCGAAATCGAAATTCCGGCCG
>DASTTJ010000357.1:0-4249 GCA_035760205.1 Steroidobacteraceae bacterium
AGTCAGAGAGTCTCGGTGCACAGGGCGAATACTTTCTCTTCAGTTCCATTCCGTATGCCCTGTTCAGCGCTTTCCTGGT
This sequence comes from Steroidobacteraceae bacterium, assembly GCA_035760205.1. Taxonomy (GTDB): domain Bacteria; phylum Pseudomonadota; class Gammaproteobacteria; order Steroidobacterales; family Steroidobacteraceae; genus CADEED01. The sequence goes on from DASTTJ010000357.1 coordinate 80, forward strand.
GGCCTACCTGCTGCCTTTGATAGGGGCCGGTTCGGCGGTTGGCACAGCAAATCGCGCCAAGGTTGAAGCGCTTGGGTTGTCGGAACGCGAACAGGAAGTCCTTGGGCTGCTCCTCACGGGGTTGAGCAACAAGGGCATCGCCAATCAGCTGCACATCTCTGAAGCAACGGTGAAGACGCATCTGAACAAGATCTTTCGCAAAGCCAACGTCCGCAGCCGGTTCGAGCTGGCGCGCGAACTGAGCGTGCCCGCTGAGTAGCAGGCCCTACCACGGTGCCGGCTTGTAGTCCTTCAGGAACTGTCCCCACACATGCTCGCCGGTGAGTTGCCCGGCGAAGATGGGGTCCACGATCCGCGCTGCGCCGTCGATGATGTCGAGAGGCGGTGAGAATCCGGCTTCCGCCTTGCGTGCCGCGTGGACAGCGGGGTCCTCGTCCGTAATCCATCCGGTATCCACCGCGTTCATGTGGATGCCATCCTTCACGAAGTCGGGCGCGCTCGTCCGGGTCATCATGTTCAGTGCCGCTTTCGCCATGTTGGTGTGTGCGTGTTTGTCGGTCTTCGTGGCGCGATAGAACTGGCCCTCGATCGCGCTGACGTTGACGATGTGCTTGTGGCGCCCAGGCGTACGCAGCATCAGCGGCTTCAAGCGGGCGTTGAGGATATACGGCGCTATGGCGTTCACGAGCTGAACTTCCAGTAGCTCGGGCGTTTCCACTTCATGCATGCGCAGACGCCAGCTGTTCATCTCCCGCAGATCGACCTGCTGCCGGTCTTCGTCGAAGTGATTCACGGGAAAGAGCGTCTCGCCGCCGCGGTAGTCCTCATCCAGATAACGTCGCTGCGAAAGGGCAGCGCTGTGCACGAGTCCTTCGCCGTGGCTTTGCTCCGTCACAGACAGCGCGCCAACTCGTTCACGCGACCCTTCGAGCATCCGGCGCAACTCGTCATGACCCGCGAGCACGCTTTTGAGTTCCGTCGGAAGCGCGGCGACCACTTCAGCCTCCCGCGCCAACAGGTGTTGAAAGAATCCCGCCGGTCGACGCACCGTCTGGCACGCGTTGTTGAAAATGTAGTCGAGGCGCGGCAGCCGGTCGGCGAGAAATCTCGTGAACAGCTCCACGCTGGGCGTGTGGCGCAGGTCCAGTCCGTGGATCTGCAGCCGCTCCCGAAACGAGGCCGAATCCGGCTCATTCGAATAGCGGTCGGCGGCATCGACCGGAAAGCGGGTCGTGACGATCACATGCGCGCCGGCGCGCAGTAGTTTGAGCGAAGCCTGATAGCCGATTTTCACCCGCGCGCCGGTGATCAACGCAAACTTGCCGCTCAAGTCCGCGCTCTGCTCGCGTTTGGCGTAGTTGAAGTCGCCACATGTCTCGCACATGGAATCGTAGTAGCGATGCACCTTTGCAAAGGGCTGCTTGCAGACGTAGCAATCGCGCTCCCGATTCAGACGCGGCCGGTCATCGAGATCTTCCGGCTTCGGCGGTTCCAGCCGCAGCGGTGCGTAGACAGGCGAGCGGCGCTGAATGCGCAAACCCGCCTGCTCGATCGCCTTGCGATCATGCTCCTTCGCAGCTTCCCTTTCGGCGCGCCGAAAGGCCTTCGCCATCCTGACGAGATCGTGGCGCTCGGGCTTCGCCACGAGACCGGCGAGCGTGAGCAGCTCGCGACGTTGCTCCTGCGTGAGGCGCGTGAGCTGCGAGCGATCCGCTTCGATCGCCCGCAGTACTTGCACGCAGGCACGGAGGTCGTCTTCTGAAATGTCCATGCGTGCATTGTATGGGTCCGCGCTGTCGTCTTTGATGCCCGGATTCCGATGTATAGGTAAGGGACCACCTATGTGTAACGCCTGCCGGAGAAAAGCCATGGCCCATATTTCCAATCTGGAAGCTCAGTACGAGCTCGAAGTGGATGACGATGCCGAGCTGGAAGAGGCCGTCGACGAAGAGTATTCCGACGAACCCGAAAACGAGCTCTACAGCGGCGGCGGCTACGCCGATCGCTTCCAGGAGCTGGCGATTCGCGAGTTCGAGACCGAGGAGGAACTCGAGACCGGGATACGCGACATCCTGGGCGAGATGGAGCAGCAGTACTTTCTCGGTGGCCTGCTCAAGAAGGGTGTCAGCTTTGCCAAGAAAACGGCGGGCGGTCTGGCGCGCCGCGGGCTCGGCCGGTTGGCGAAGAAGTTGCCGATCTCCGGCCTCCTGAAAAAGGCCAGCAGCTTCCTGGGTCCCAATGTGACCAACTGGCTGACGCAGCAGGCCGCAGGCTTGATTCCCGGCGGCACCGCCGCTTTGTCGGTGCTCAACGGGCTGGGTCTCAACCCCACCGCCAGCCAGTCGGAAACCTGGGAACGTTTTGCCGAGATCGCGCAGGAGGTCTACGAGACCGCGGCCGACAACGCCACCGAAGAGATGATCGATCCGGTGAAGGCCGCGCGGCAGGCGATGAATGCCATCGGCAGCGTCGTGCCACGCGCGATGGGAATGGCGAATGCGCTGGGTGCGACGAACGCACTCGCCGGTGCCCTGGGCGCTGCCGGCAAGGCCGGCCGCCGCGTCGTGCGCCTGCATCCCGGCCAATCGCTGACCATCATATGCAAGTAGTTCACAAGGAACCTGCTCGCGCCATATCTCCGGCCGCGCAGCACCTGGCACGACGTGCGGCCGCGCTGCGCCGGCGGATCGAGTCGCTCACCTCGCTGAAGCAGCTGGTGGCACTGGACGGGTCCAGCGACCTGACCGCCGACGAATGGAACAGTGTGAAAGCACCGCTCGCTGTGTTGCGAGACCGGCTGCTCGTCAAACTACCAGGCAATGGTCAGGCCATCTCCGCGCAGGACCTCCGCCGTGCCAATGCACAGATCGGGGATCTCGAGCTCGAGGCGGCCAGGGCCTTCGGCTTGTTCGACACCTTCATGGACATTCTCACGCAGCGGCATTCGCCGGCGCTCGGGCCACAACTGCGCGGCTGCGATGTGCTGGCCGCAGAATCCCTGCGACGCGACACTCCCGCGTTGATCGCCTGCCGCACGCCTATCGTCTACTGCAATCGCGGCTACGGCGCGGCGGTCGTGCGCTCGGATGCGCGCCTGCACGCCGACATCCCTAACATCCTGCCGCTGATCCAGATACCGTACGGCCGCCTGCAGGAGAAGTTGCAATTGACTTCGTTGTTGCATGAAGTCGGTCACGAAGCAGCCGGCCGCCTGGCCTTGTTGCCGCCGATGCGCGCCGCGATAACCACTGAGCTCACGCAGCATGGCACCAGCTCCGCCGTCGTCGAGCTGTTCGTGCACTGGTTGTCGGAGATTGCGGCCGATCTCTGGTCATTCCTCGCGAGCGGAGTCGCCCATGCGGCGACACTGCGGGAGATTCTTGCGTTGCCCGCCGAACATGCGTTCCGCTTGTCGATGCAGGTGCCGCATCCGCCGCCGTATCTGCGCGCGCTGCTCGGCTTCCAGTTGTGCCGCGACACGTGGGGCGCGGGCCCGTGGGATGCCTGGGAGGATCAGTGGCTGGCCAACTACCCGCGGGAGGACTGCCCGCCGACGACGCACGATCTGTTCGACGCCGCGCGCGCCGCACTGCCGCAGGTAAGCCACATACTGCTCCGCGCCCGCTACAAGACCATCGGCGGACGCAGACTCGCGCAACTGTTCGATCTCGAGGCGCTCGCGCCGCTGTCATTGTCGCGCCACGCGAAGGACCTCGCCGCCGGGCGCGGTATTTCTTCGCGCCTGCCCGCCTGCGCGCACCTGGCGGTGTTTCGATACGCGCGTGATCGCGACATCCTCAGCGAGGACGCGCTCGATCGGCAAATGAAGCTTTGGTTGTACGGGCTCGCCGGCCGTCGATCTTCGGTCAACGTCGTGCCCCTGACACGAAAACTTTGATGCTCCCATGGCAAGGAAGAAAATCATGACTATCCTCGACACCATCCGGACCAATTTAGAAACCGTCCCGCCGCCGGTGCCGACGCTCATGCCGCATTGCGCGGACATGTTGCTGTCGCTGGTCGGACTGAATGTGCCGGCAAACTCTTCGACGGATGCGAAGCCCGATTCATTGAAAATGTTCGAGGGCTACTTCCGCTTCCAGCACGCACCGGTTTTCCCGCAGCCGCCGTTCGATTTCAAAGTGCCGCCCAACCAGCTGCATCCGGATC
>DASTTJ010000358.1:0-23368 GCA_035760205.1 Steroidobacteraceae bacterium
AAAAGGGCTTTCCGACTTACCAACTACGACTTTTGGTGCCCGGCACCACCTCTCCTACTTCGTGAGGTAGTCCACGGCGACGGCGGTCAGCGCCCGGGTGGCCAGCGGTATCGCTGCCTCATCGAGGTAGAACAGCGGCGAGTGGTTAGCCGGCGCGGTGAGCACATTGGTGCCCTTCGGAGTGATGCCCACCATGAAGAAGAAGCTCGGAATCTTCTCGCCGAAGTACGCGAAATCTTCGGAGCCGGTGATCAACGGAATCTCCTTGACGTTGGCCGCGCCTGCAACTTTCTGCAGGCTGGGCAACACACGCGCGGTGAGTTCGGGATTGTTGTACGTCACCGGATTCGCGTAGGTATCGAACTCGAACGTGGCCGTGGCGCCGTTCGCTTCGGCGGTGTTCTCCACGAGCCGTTTCATCGCGTCGTAGATCTGCTGCTTCTGTTTCGGATCGAAGCTGCGAATGGTGCCGATGACCTCAACCGAATCGGGGATGATGTTGTTGCGCACACCGCCCTTGATGATGCCCGCGGATACGACCGCGGGATTCTGCGTGATGTCGATCTGGCGGCTCACGACCGTCTGCATGGCGTTGATGATCTGCGCCGTGACGACGATCGGATCGACGCCCTGCCAGGGGCGCGAACCATGCGTCTGCTTGCCGTTCACCACCATTTTCCAGGCCTGTGAACCGGCCATGAACGGGCCCCCGCGATAACCGACGATACCGGTGTTGAGAGAGGCCCACATGTGCAGGCCTACCGCCACTTCGGGTTTGTACTTCGTGAAGATGCCTTCCTTGAGCATCTCGGACGCGCCGCCGACTTCTCCGGGCGGTGCGCCTTCTTCGGCGGGCTGGAAAATGAACATCACGTTGCCGCGCAGCGAACTCTTTGCCTTGGTGAGCGCTTCGGCCACGCCCATGAGAATAGCCGTATGCGAATCATGGCCGCAGGCGTGCATGACACCCACTTCCTCGCCACGGTAGCTAGACTTGGCCACCGATTTGAACGGCACTTCGGTGCGCTCGGTGACGGGAAGCGCATCCATGTCGGCGCGCAGGGCGATGGTGGGGCCGGGTTTGCCGGTCCGCAGCAATGCCACCACGCCGGTCCTGGCGATGCCGGTTTCGACTTCGAGGCCGAGCTTCTTCAAATGCTCCGCGACGATTCCTGATGTGCGCACTTCGCGGTTGGAAAGTTCCGGGTTCTGATGAAAATCGCGCCGCCACGCGATGATCTTTGGATCGACCGCCTTGATTTCCGCTTCCAGATTGTTGGAGTACGCTGGGAAAACCCAGATCGCGGCCAGTGCTACCCACGGTAGCGATTTGTAGGTGTAAGTCGACATAGGGAACGGAGTCTGCGCTGACTGGTCGCAGTACTGCAACGGCCGGATACTCCGCAGACCAAGAAGAATCACTCATGCATGTCGTCGATGCCACTCTTTTCTATTCACCCACCAGCGGCGGCGTGAAGCGATATCTGCTCGCGAAACACGAATGGATGCGCGAGCACACAGGCTGGCGTCACAGCCTCGTGGTGCCGGGCGAGACTCGCACGCATGTTCCCGGCGACATCTCCACCGTCGCCGGCGGACTCGTCCCCGGCGCCTTCAACTATCGCCTGCCGTTGAACCCCATGCACTGGTCGCGCGCCATCGATGCGCTCGAGCCCGATCTCATCGAGATCGGCGATGCGTTTCATCCGGCTTGGGCGGCCGCCAACGTTGCGAGTCGCCGCGATATTCCGCTGATCGCTTTCTATCACTCGAATTTTCCGCAGCTCGCCGGCCGGCGCCTCGGCAGCGCGGTGCAGAAATTCATCGAGTGGTATGTGAAGCTCACGTACGAGCGCTGCGAGCAAGTGTTCGCGCCCAGCCGCTACATGTGCGACTACCTGCACAGCATCGGAATCAAACACGCCACTTGCCAGCCGTTGGGCGTCGACGTCGACACCTTCTCGCCCGAGCGGCGCGGCCGCGATCTCGCCGCCGAACTCAACCTTCCACGAGGCACGCGCGTGCTGGTGTTTGCGGGCCGTTTCTCGGCGGAAAAGAACATCCCCGTGCTGACCGAGGCCTTCCGCAGGCTGGGCGAGCCCTATCACCTCCTGATGATCGGCGGTGGCGAAGCCAGTCGCGAAGGCAACGTCACGCGCATTCCGTATTGCCGCGACAATCAGACGCTGGCCAGCTATCTCGCTTCAGCGGATGCCTTCGCACATGCGGGCACGCACGAAACTTTCGGTCTCGTGGTCGTGGAAGCCATGGCGTGCGGCCGCCCGATCGTGGCCATGCGTGCGGGCGCGCTGCCGGAGATCGTCGACGCCTGCGCGGGAAGTCTCGCCGAACCCAACGCGAATCCGTTGGTAGCCGCCGCAAACCTTGCCGATGCGATCGCGCATGCCTACCAGCGCGATGTGGACGTTTTGGGGGCCGCCGCACGCCGCCACGTATTGGCTAACTACAGCTGGACGCGGACGTTGCAGACGCTCATGGCGCGTTACCAGGCGGCGATCAGCGCGCGGCGCCTGCCGGTGCACACCAGTGGCCTCGCTCGCGCGGAAACCACCACGCACTAATTAGAGCCAACCGCTCCACTTCTGCAGGTAGTCCTGGGCCCACTTCACGTCCTCGAGCCCCGAACCGACACGGAACTGGTCGACGTAGCTCACGAAAGTGCTTTGCAGCGCCTCGGGCCCGCCAAAGCGCTTTTCGAATTTTTCGATGACTTCCGGTGGGCCGCCGACCACGGAGAAGTTCATCTGCGAGTCGACGATCAGAAACACATCGAGCGTCGAGGCCAGCAGGCAGGTGGGGTTCGACACCAGGCGCGTCTTGATCCAGCTCGCGAGCTCGGCATCGAGTTTCCCGGTGTGGCGAAAAAAGGGTTTGGGCGCGCTCAGGTTCGCGACATAGAACTCACCGCCGCAGACGCCGTTGAGAAAACCCAAGAGCCGCGTCGACTCGTTGAAACTGTCTTCGCTTTGAGCCGGGTAAATTCCTTCGGGAAATGCGCGCCCGTCCAGTGGCGCCTTGGGCCACCACACCTCGTGACGCGGCTTCTTCGCCAAAGGCGCGAAGCGCTTGCTGGCGAGCAGCTCGAAGCGCTGCTGCACTTCCCGGCGCTCATCGGGTGTGAGATCGCGCAGCTCGACCATCAGCGCGACACCAGGTCGAACAGGGTGACGCGGCCGTTCTTCTCGCCTGTCGCCAGGCGCTTGCCGTCGGGCGACCATCGCACCACGCTGATTTCCGAATCGAGCATCTGCACATCGATGGGCTGCTTGGCCTTTGCGGGCCGCCACAGCGTGAGCCGCCAGTCGCGTCCGGCACTGACAAAATGTTCGCTGCCCGGCTGCCAGGCAAAACTGTCGACGCGTTCGGTGTGGCCGCTCAGCACGATCGGTCGCGTACCTTCGGGCCCCTTGCCGCTGAAATCCCATAACACGACATCATTGCCGGCACTCGAAGCGAGATAGCGACTGTTGTCGCTCCATCCCACCAGTTCGAGCTTGCCGTCATAGCCGCGCATCTGTGAATCCTTGCCCGTCGAACGATTCCAGAAGTGCAGCGTGCCATCGGCCATACCGCTAGCAAGAAAACGCCCATTGCCGCTGAAGTTTACCGTGAGAGCGGGCGCCGGCCACTTGTAGCGCCGGGTTTCGTAACGCGATTTTTCGATGCGATGCACAGCGACTTCGCCATTCAGGGCAACCCCGAGATCGGTGCCGGGGCGATCGAATGACAGCGCAACCGCGGTGCTGGCCGCGGGCGCAAACGAATGAAGCATTTCTCCCGGGGCCAGCCACAGCGTCACCACTTTTCCAGCGGCGCTGGCCAGAAGTTCGCCATCGGGTGAAAAGCCCAGGGCCTGCGTCGGCGTGGGGGCCGGCTTCCAACGCCTGACCTGCTTGCCCGACTCGCCGTCCCACAAGGCCACTGTGCTGTCCTGACCGGAAGTGGCGAACACATTCGAGCGCGGTCGCCATGCAAGACAGAGCGTGCCTAACAGGTGTTCGCCGATCACCTCGACGGCAAGCGACTCCTCTCCAGCGCGCGCCAGCGCGACCTTGCCCTCGCCCCCCGCAATCGCGAACGACTGGCCGTCGGCCGCCCAGGCGAGATCGGCCACGTAATCATCGACGGTGGCGGTCGCGCGCGGCTCCAGCGCGAATGACAGGGATTTCTTCACGGCCATGACTACTTCGCGACGGCGGATTCGAAGCCGGCTTCGAATTCGGCGCGATCGAGACCGCGGCCGATGAACACCAGGCTGTTCATGCGCGGGCTTGCGCCCCAGGGCCGCTCGGGTTGAGCATCGAACATCATGTGCACGCCGTGGAATACCTGGCGACGGTCTTCGCCCTTCACGTTCAGCACGCCCTTCATGCGAAAGATGTCCTGGCCGCGAGTCTTGAGCAGATAGTCCAGCCACTGGTTGAGCTTGGCGGGATCGAGCGGCCGCGGATCGCTGATGCCAATGGAGCTGATGTCGTCTTCGTGGTGATGCGACGCGAATTTGCGTTCGGCCACCGGCCGCTGTCCCGCAAGATGCAGACCGAACTCGAGCGGATGATGTTCGCAGAACAGTGCGTACGCGCCGGCCTTCTCGATGGTGAGTCTGAAATCGGCGCCCGGATGCGAGATGTCGATGGCGTTGTGTGAAGGCGCCACCTCCAGCGTTCCGTGACAGGGCACCACCGTGGCGGCTTCCGCGAACGCGCGCACCGCAGGTTCAATGGCTGCGTCGAGCGCGGCCGGGGTCGCAGCGTCGAGCGGCAGCACCACCACGTCGAGGTCAACATGCTGGTGGTCGGCATGATCATGATCATGATGCGAGTGCGCGGAGTGATCGTGCTCCCCCGCCGCCTTGAGTAGATAGTCACCGGGGGTGAGCTGGTAAACACCGCCCCACTCGAAAGGATACTCGGGCTCGAGAAACGCACCGTCCACGGTCAACGCGCGCTGCAGATCGAACGCGCCGACATTCAGCACCTTGTCGATGGCCACGTCCGCGTTTTGGGTGCGATGAATCTTCGCCGTGCCGTTGATGCCGCGGATACGGCGCTCGATGCGCGCAAGCGTTGCTTCGTCCACCAGGTCGGTCTTGTTGAGCAGCACCAGGTCGGCGAACGCTACCTGCTCGGCCGGCTCGTTGAGCTCATCGACGTGCTGCTCGAAGTGTTTGGCGTCCACCATCGTCACGATGGCATCCAGTGAAAATTGGCTCTTCAGTTCATCGTCGAGGAAGAAGGTTTGCGCCACCGGGCCCGGATCGGCCATGCCAGTGGTCTCGATGAGGATGTAGTCGAACTTGTCCCGCCGCTTCATGAGCTGGCCCAGGATGCGGATGAGATCGCCGCGCACCGTGCAGCAGATGCAGCCGTTGTTGGTCTCGAAGAGCTCTTCTTCGGCACCGATGACGAGCTGGTGATCGACACCGACCTCGCCGAACTCGTTCTCGATGACCGCAATCCGCTTGCCGTGTTTCTCGCTGAGGATGCGGTTCAGGAGCGTGGTTTTTCCGGAGCCAAGGAAGCCCGTGAGTACCGTTACCGGCACACGTGGTGGAGTGACTGACATGGGGCCGAATTATAGGGGCTGGCGCGCCCTATCCCACCCTGTAAACCCACTCGATTAGTGCGTCGTGCGCCCCAGTTCCGCGGCTTGCATTGGGGTGATTGATGAAGGCCACCACCACGTAGCGCTTCCCGCTCGCCGCCAGTACGTAACCGGCCACCGCGCGCGTGTCCCCGAGCAGGCCGGTCTTCATGTGGGCCACTCCGGGCGGCACATGGCGGGCCTTCATCGTGCCGTCCACCCCGGCGATGGGTAAAGACGACATCAACTCCGGCATCCATTGGCTTTTCCACGCGTCGCCTAGCAGATTGCCCAGAGAGCCGGCGGAAATGCGCTCGATGCGCGAGAGACCGCAGCCGTTTTCCAGCACCAGCTCCGGCATGGCGAGCCCCCGCGTCGACAGCAGATTGCGAATCGCGGCGCCGCCGCGTGCGGGATTGCCCGGCTCGCCACCGGCCGCACCCATGGTGAGATACAGCTGCTGGGTCATGACATTGTTGGAGAACTTGTTGATGTCGCGGATCAGCATGGCGAGCGGCGGCGAGTCCTGAACGGCGATCAGCCGAGCGCCCGAGGGCACCACTCCATCGCGCACCTTGCCGGTCCACGCCCCACCCTGCCGTTCCCACAGTGCGCGGAACACCGCGCTGAAGTAGCTGGTGTGCTCGAGCGCGCCGAGATAGATGGCGCGCTCGCCGCAGGCCATCGGATATACGCCACGCAGCCGGATGTTCATCGGGTCGTTGATGTCGGCCTGCAGACGGCCACGCCAGTCGCCACAGCCGCCTTCGATCGCCGGAATCGTGGCCGGCACCTTGAGCCCGGCGACTTCCGGCACCACGATCACACGCGCCACTTTTGCGACCGGGTCCGGCACGAATGTGATGGCAATGGATTTGAAGTTCACGAGCAACGGGTCGGGCCCGACGTTGTAGGCGCGACCTTCCGCGCCGTCGAATTCAGCGGGGTCGTGCGCCAGCGGTTCGAATAACGTCTTGTCGAGCACGACATCGCCGCGGATCTCGCGAATGCCGAAGCCGCGCAGCCGGTTGACCAGCAACCACAGCTGCTCGATCACGAGCTTGGGATCGCCGCCACCGCGTACGTACAGGTCGCCGCGCAGTGCCTCACCGAGCACCGGTGCCTCGGACAACATCTCCGTGCGAAATGTGAATGCCGGCCCTAACAAGTGCAATGCCGAGTAGGTCGTGACGAGCTTCATCGTGCTTGCCGGATTCATCGGCTTGCTGGCGTTGGCGGACCAGGTCAACGCACCGCCATCGAGTGGTTTGATCACCACGGCCGCGGCATTCGCCGGAATGCGCGCGGCGGCGAGCCGCGCGATATAGGTGCTCGGGACTGGCGCGGCCACGGCCGCCACACCGGGCTCCGCCGCGCGGGCCAATGCTCCCGCCAAAACCGCCAAGGCGCCCGCGACGCAGATTTGTATATGTCTCATGGGTACAAGATTACTCTGCCAGCGGGCGTTTCCGAGCGGGACGGCAGCGGTGGCTTCGGGTAGATTCCGGACTCCGCATCGGGGGGAGATTTTCTCTTGTCGATCTACACTCGCCACGCCGCAGTGGCCTGTCTCGTCGTCGCCGTTTTGTCCTGCACCAGCCATGCCGCTGCGCAGAGTCCGCCGCGTCCCGAGGCGCTGCTCAAGAAAATGACGCTCGAGGAGAAACTCGGCCAGCTCGTGCAGCGCGCCGGTGGCCGCAGCAAGGCGCTGAACTCGCGGCTCGACGATGCCGAGCTGGCGCGCGTCCGGGCGGGCCAGGTGGGCTCCTATCTGCACGTGGCGGGCGCCGAGCCGCTTGGCAGCCTGCAGAAGGTCGCGGTCGAGGAATCGCGACTCGGCATTCCATTGTTGTTTGCCATGGACGTGGTTCATGGCTACCGCACGATCTTTCCGGTGCCGCTCGCACTCGCGGCAACCTGGGCGCCCGAGAGCCAGGAACGCGCGGCGCGCGTGGCCGCGGATGAAGCCACGTCCGCCGGCCTGCACTGGACGTTCGCGCCCATGATCGACATCGCGCGCGACCCGCGCTGGGGCCGCATCGTCGAAGGCGCTGGCGAAGATCCATACCTGGGTGCGCGCATGGCCGTGGCGCAAGTCAACGGCTACCAGGGCGGCAACAGCCTGCGGCCTGGGTCGCTTATGGCCACCGCCAAGCATTTCGGCGCGTATGGTGCTGCTACCGGCGGCCGCGACTACAACAGTGCCGACATCTCCGAACGCACGCTGCAGGAAGTCTATCTACCACCGTTTTATGCCGCCGCGCGCGCCGGCGCCGGTTCGTTCATGGCGGCGTTCAACGACATCGGCGGCGTACCTACCACCTCCAACAAGGACCTGTTGCGCGGACTGCTTCGCGAACGCTGGGGCTGGCAGGGCCTCATGGTCAGCGACTGGAGCGCCATCAGCGAGCTTCTCAATCACGGCGTGGCGGCGGATCGCGCCGCCGCGGCGGTGCTCGCGCTGGATGCGTCCGTCGACATGGACATGGTGGGCGGCGTGTTCGCCGAAGACCTGAAGGAGGCCGTGGCGAAAGATCCCGCGCGTCTCAAACAGCTCGACGAGGCGGTGCTGCGCATCCTGCGCGTGAAGGAACAGCTGGGTTTGTTTGACAACCCGATGCAGTACCACGATGCCGCACGCGAAACACGCCAGCTGCTGGCGCCGGAGCATCGTGAAGCGGCGCGCGCCATCGCGCGCCAGTCCATGGTGCTGCTCAAGAACGACAGCAAACTGCTGCCGCTCAACCCCGCGAAGCTGCGCAGCGTCGCCGTGATCGGCGCGCTGGCCACGGACGGGCTGTCGGCGCTGGGCTCGTGGCGCGCGCAGGGCAAGGCCGACGATGTGGTGACCATTCTCGCCGGCATCACCGCGGCCGCACCGAGGACGCTGAAGATTATTTCCGCACCTGGGGCAGATCCTCGCACGGCCGACCAGGCAGGCATTCCCGCGGCAGTGAAACTGGCGAAAGCCGCCGATGTCACCGTGCTGGTGATTGGCGAGGATTACGACCTCTCGGGTGAATCGCGCAGCCGCTCAGATCTGGAATTGCCCGCGAGCCAGCTCGAGCTGGCGCGGCGCGTTCTCGCCACCGGCAAGCCCGTGGTGGTGGTGCTCGCCAACGGCCGGCCTCTTGCAATGCCGTGGCTCGCGGAGAACGCGCCGGTCATCCTCGAAACCTGGATGCTGGGGGTTGAGGGCGGCAATGCCGTAGCCGACGTGCTTTTCGGAAAGCACTCGCCGGCCGGCCGCCTCCCCGCCGCATTTCCCCGAGCCACGGGCGCCGTGCCTTTCAACTACTCGGCCAATGCGACCGGCCGTCCCGCCGATCCCGATCTCAAGAAGGACACGGTTCGTTACCACGACCTGCCCATCACGCCGCAATTCGCTTTTGGCCATGGGCTTTCGTACAGCACCTTTGTTTACAGCGATCTCGCGCAGAGCACCCAGGCGGTCGCTCCCGGCGAGCGAATCGACATCTCCATCGCCGTCGAGAACTCAGGCGGCGTCACCAGCGACGAAGTCGTGCAGCTCTACGTTCGCGATCCCGTCGCGACCATCGCGAGACCGACGCTCGAACTGCGTGGCTTCAAACGCTTCGAACTCGCCGCGGGCGCGCGCAAACGGGTCACCTTCAGCTTGACGCCCGAGCAGCTCGCGTTCTGGAGCCCGAGTGGCCAATGGCTCGTCGAAGCGGGCCGCATCGACTTCTGGATAGGTGCATCGGCAGCGGATTTGCGCGCCAATGGGTCCTTCGAGATCACCAAAACTCATATCGGGTCTGCGCCGGCGGCGGCGCTGCCCACGCGGGTCATGGTCAATACCAATTGATGAAGGGGAATTTCATGCGTTTCTTGTCTCTCACGGCGTTTGTGTTGTTGGGTGCCTCGTCGGCGGCTTGTGTGGCCGCGCCAGCGGCGCCCACGAAGATCGACGAGGCCACCATCGATCGCTGGGACCCGGCGATGGATGCCATCGTGCCGAAGGACTGGAAGATCGAAAAACTCGCCGAAGGTTTCGGCTGGGCCGAAGGCCCCATCTGGGTGAAGTCCGGCGGTTATCTGCTGTTCACCGACGTGCCGGGCAACAAGATGTGGAAGTGGTCGGAGAAAGGCGGGCTCGAGAAATTTCTCGATCCTTCCGGCGCCGCCAACCCGGACCCGAACGTCTGGCGTGAGGCAGGCGCCAACGGGCTCACCATCCTCGACAAGAAAAGCATTCTGCTGGCCGACACCGGCAGCCGCATGATCCAGAAGCTCGATCTCAAGACGAAAAAGAAGACGCCATTCGCCTCGCACTACGACGGCAAGAAATTCTCGAGCCCCAATGACGTGGTGCGCATGAAGTCCGGCGTGGTGTTCCTCACCGATCCGCCGTACGGCTTCAAGAAGTTCGATGACGCGCCCGAGAAGGAACAGCCGTTCAACGGCGTCTATCGCGTGGCGAAGGACGGCAGTGTCTCGGTCGTCGAAAAAGAACTGCATCGCCCAAACGGCGTCGCGCTGTCGCCCGATGAGCGCACGCTGTACGTAGCGCAGTCGGAACTGTCCAAGGCCATCATCATGGCCTACTCGCTCGACGCTGACGGCAACGTGACCGGCAAGACATTGTTCCATGACTTCACCGATCTCGTCGGCCAGAAGGCGCCCGGGCTTCCCGATGGTCTGACCGTGGCCACGGACGGAACCATTTTCACGACCGGTCCCGGCGGCGTGCTGGTTCTGTCGAAAGACGGCAAGCGTCTCGGGCGCATCAGCAACGGCAAGGCCACCGCAAACTGCAAGTTTGGCGATGACGGCAAGACGCTGTACCTGACGTCGCACAACATTCTGGCGCGCATCCGCCTGAACGTGACCGGCGTGGGTTTCTAAATGGAAATCGCGTACGTATTTGCCTCGATCGTATTGCTGGTGCTGCTCATCAGCTGGGGCAAGGTGCAGCCGTTCCTGGCCTTCCTGGTGTCATCGTCAGTCGCCGCGATCCTGCTCGGGCTGCCCATGGACAAGGTGCCGGGGGTGCTCGAAAAAGGCATCGGCAACATCCTGGGTGGCCTGGTCGCCGTCGTCTGCATCGGCGCGATGTTTGGCAAGCTGGTGGCCAACAGCGGCGCTGCACAGAAGATCGCCATGGTGCTCATGCGCCTCTTCGGCGAGAAGCACCTCACCTGGGCACTGATGTTCACGGGATTCCTGGTGGGCATCCCGTTGTTCTACAACGTGGGCTTCGTGCTGCTGGTGCCGCTGGTGTTCTCGGTGGTGCAGCAGACCAAGGTGCCGCCTATCTATCTCGGCATCCCCATGTTCGCTTCGCTGTCGGTGACGCACGGCTTCCTGCCGCCGCATCCGGCTCCCACGGCGATGCTGCCCATGTTCGGCGCCGACATCGGCACCACTTTGTTCTACGGTTTCATCGTTGCGATCCCGGCCATGATCATCGCCGGCCCGGTGTTCGCCGGGCTGTTCCGCAATGTGAAGTCGAACCCCATCACGCTGTTCGTGGCGCCGCTGCGCCCCGAAAGCGAGCTACCGAGCGCCTTCAACTGCTTTGCCAGTGCGTTGCTGCCGGTGGTGCTGATCGCCTGTTCGATGGCCGTGCCGCTGGCGCCCGAGGCCTGGCACTCCGCGCTCAAGTTCTGGACCAATCAGAACATCGTGATGCTGGTGTCGCTCGCCATCGCCACGTATACGCTGGGCCTGTCGCGCGGCATGAAGATGCAGCAGCTCATGGACGACTACGGCAACTCGGTCAAGGACATCGCCGTCATCCTGCTCATCATTGCTGGCGCGGGCACCTTGAAAGAGGTATTCGTCGCCACCGGCGTCGACAAGAACATTTCCGACGCGCTCACCGGCATCGCCATCGATCCGCTGGTGCTCGGCTGGCTCATCGCCGGCGTGATCCGCGTGTCATTAGGCTCGGCAACGGTGGCCGGCATGACGGCGGCGGGGCTGATGGCGCCGGTCGTGGCGTCAGCCGGCGTCGACCCCAACCTCATGGTGCTGGCGGTCGGCGCCGGTAGTTTGATGTTCTCGCATGTCAACGACTCCGGCTTCTGGATGGCCAAGGAATACTTCAACCTCACGTTGAAGGAAACCCTCAAGAGCTGGACGCTCATGGAAGGCATCGTTGGCGTCGTCGGCATCATCGGCGTGCTGATACTGGAAAGCGTTCTCTACTGAGGGGTGCGGTCAGCGCTGACTGCGAATGCCATGGATGGCGACCTCGAACGCTTTGCTAGCGAGTACCCGGATTATGCTCGCTGGGCAACTGGCAACTAAAGGCATCAGGTTAGAGTGGGGGGTTGTTAGGCGCAGCGTTGGCCGGAATGCTCCTGCTGCGTCGGCGGCACCCCTCGCTACTTCAGCGCTGATTCGATCGCCGCGAGTTCGGCGGGCGAAAACTCGAGGTTGTTGAGCGCGCCGACGGCCTCTTCCACGTGCGACACCTTGCTGGCGCCAATCAGCGCTGATGTCACCTGCTTGTGACGCAGGGTCCAGGCCACGGCCATCTGCGCCAGCGACTGGCGCCGCGTCTTGGCGACTTCATTGAGCTTCTTCACCTTCTCGATCTTGGCCGGCGTGATCGCATCGGGGTCGAGCGAGGTGTGCTTCGCGGCGCGTGAGTCTTCAGGGATTCCGTTCAAGTACTTGTTGGTCAGTAAACCCTGCGCCAGCGGCGAGAACACGATGCTGCCCATGTGCTGCTTGTCGAGCTCGGCGAGCAGGCCATCTTCGATCCAGCGATTGAACATGCTGTAGCTGGGCTGGTGGATGAGGCACGGCGTGCCGAGCTGCTTGAGGATGGCCGCAGCTTTTGCGGTTTGCTCCGGGTTGTAGCTCGAGATGCCGGCGTAGAGTGCGCGGCCGGAGCGCACGATGTAGTCGAGCGCCCCCATGGTTTCTTCCAGCGGTGTTTCCGGGTCGAAACGGTGGCTGTAGAAGATGTCGACGTACTTGAGGCCCATGCGCGCCAGCGATTGATCGCAGCTCGCGACGAGATATTTGCGCGAACCCCACTCGCCGTATGGGCCCGGCCACATGAGGTAACCCGCCTTCGAGGAGATGATCATCTCGTCGCGGTAGGGGTGGAAATCCTTGCGCATGAGCGAGCCGAAGGTTTCTTCCGCCGATCCGGGGGATGGGCCGTAGTTGTTAGCCAGGTCGAAGTGCGTGATGCCGAGATCGAACGCGCGGCGCGCGATGTTGCGGCCGTTCTGGAATACGTCGACGTCGCCGAAGTTGTGCCACAGCCCGAGCGAGATAGCCGGAAGGCGCACGCCGCTCCGCCCGACGCGGTTGTACTTCATCGACTTGTAACGCGCGTCGGAAGGCTGGTAATCCATGTCGCTCGGCCCCTCGTCTCTTAGTCGGCTTTTCGGCGGGCGCGTAACATCGCGAACCCGGCCAACAAAATCAAGAGCGCCGGATCCAGCGCACCGCCGCCACCACCGCCTCCGGGAGCAGGTGCCCTGGGTGGCGGCGGGGTGACCACCGGTGGCGGCAACGTCTCGTTCTTGCGCAGCAGGAACATGCCGTTCTCGATGTCACTGACCAGCAATGTCCCGGACGTCAGGAATGGATAGACGCCCCACGCGCCATCCGTGCCCGCGGAATTCGCGGTGGGCGATAAATAGGTGTCGAAAGAACCGATTTCCGTGAGGGCTCGCGGATTCGTGACATCGAAAATCACCAGACCGCGCTTGTAGTGCGAGACGTAGTAGCGATCGCCGATGGTGTAGCCATTGTGATCCGTGGCCGTTGTCCCGCCGATGAATGATGTGACGAGGCTCGGGGATCGCAGGTCGCCGACGTCGAGCGTATAGATATGGGTGTTGAGGCCGCGCTGCAGCTCATCGAGCTCATCGTGGACGATGATGTGCATGTTGTTAGCCGTCGGCCAGCCCGAGTGCACGTAGGTCGCCGTCGGGTAGGAGGTGGTGCTGAGACGCACGGGCGCGGTTTTCTCCGTGACGTCCCACAGGTCCACGGAGGTTTCGTTGAAGTCCACCAGCACTTCGCAGGGGTTGTGGGCGTTCGCACACTGCGTCGTGCGGTTGTCGGTGATCAGCATCGACGTGGAGTCGTGCATGTAACCGGTGCCCGGGGGAGGCGCCGTGACCAGCGCCGGAGCGATCGGATTGGTCAGGTCATAGAGTCGGAATGCCCCGCCTGCGACGCTGGCGCCGGCAATCACCAGATACGGTGTGGCGCCCGGCAAAGGCGCGTTTGTGGCGTAGTCGATGTTGGAGATGTACAGCGTGTGCGACGTGCTGAAGGCGGTGAGCGTGTTCGCGAGCGTTACGCTGGCCGGCAGGTTGGTGAGATCGAAGATCTGCAGGCCGCCGCCGACTGCTTCGGTGGTCGCATAGGCATAGGCGCGATGCCGGCCGAGGGCCGGATCGAAGAACTGGTACGCCTTCACCTCGCGCCACAACGATGCATTGCCCGGGATGTTGGCGACGAGCACCGGTGTCGCGGGCGTGGTCACGTCATAAAACGCCGTGCCATTGCGATGGCCGAGGATGGCGTATTCGCGGTTGTCGTCCAGATCGACGAGGCCCCAGATTTCGCTCGCGCTGGTGGGCGCGGTGGGAATCTCCTGCAGCTGCACCTGCGCCACATAGTCGATGTTGTGGCAGGGGAAATTGCCGGCCCGTCCGCTGGTACAGGCGGTCGGCACCAGGATCTTGGGCATGACGATGCGCGGCAGCGGATCGCCGTTGGCGTCCACGACGATGAACCCATGCGCGATGAAGTTGTTGCGGAACGCGTCCGGCACACCGGTGACGCGCGTGGGATTGGTCTCGGCGTTCTGGATTGCGAAATGATCTGCCGCCGAATATCCGCCCCGCACACCTTCCTTGCCGACCAGCAGATTCTCGACGTCGAGTCCCGAGACGTCGTAGCTGCCGGCCGCAAGCTTGATGGCGTTGCCCGGATCCACCTGCGTCAGCGCATAGACCAGCGTGCGGCAGGGATGATGGTTGTCGTCGCACTCACCGGCATCGGTGCCCGTGGAGGCGACGAATCGCGTGCCTACCGAGTCCGGATGGCTGTACACGATGGCGGCGGGGAGCAGCACCGCGACCGGCGCCAATGCCAGCGCGATGAATTTCCAGGATAGTTTGTGAGCTTTCATAGGCCCTCGTTGCGTGCCCTTCCGTACGAAGATTAGTGCCCCGCAGGCGCTCTTTAGTTCTCTGCGGGTCAGCGTGTGATCAGCCAGACACCCGCACCCAGCAAGGCTACGCCCGCCAGGCGAGTAAGGGTAATCGGATGTTCGGGCAGGCCCATCCAGCCGTAGTGATCGGCGACGAGCGCGGTGGCGAGCTGACCCAGCAATGCAAGGCCCAGGAGGCTGGTGGTGCCGAGCTGCGATGCGACCACGGTGGAGATGGCGACGTAGAAGGCGCCCATGAGCCCGCCAAACCAGGCCCACACCGGCACTGTGGCCAGCGTGTCGCGATCGGGCATCGGCGCCCGAGTGGCAACGAGCAACGCGATGAGCGCCAGGGTACCGACCAGAAAGCTCACGAGCGCCGCGGTGTTCGCGCTTTGCAGCACCGTGCGCAGTTTCGAGTTCATGCCCACCTGCAGCGTGAGTCCGAAACCGGAAGCGATGCCGAGCAAGTAGGCGAGATTCTTCATTTGCTAACTACCCTCGCAGGCGTTTCATGAGGCGCAGGCCCGTGGGGAACTGCGCGACGAAGAGCACCACGCGCCAGAAGACGCGTTTGCCGAAGGGTGCTCGCCGCTGCGGGACAACGGCAAAGACGGCTTGACGCACGTCGCGATGGCGGTCGTCGCCGGATGCGGCATCGACGGGCAGGAGTGGTTCTGGCATGCGGCGCAAGGATACCGCGCGCGCCTCACATTGCGGCGGTTTCCATTTCCCAGGTGGTCAGTGGCGCTCCGCGCCGCACCCAGAAACCCACGCCGCTGGGTTTGAAGTGTTTGCGCACGCGCTGCGAGTACCACGCCGCGTCGCGCAAGAAGACATCCCGATCCGTGCGCGTGCGGTCGCAGTTCTCGCGCCAGTCTTTGGTTGTAAGCGCCGACAGGTACAGTACTCCTCGCGTGAGCCGCCCGAGATTGGCGATGGCACGCGCCGCGGTGCGGTCGTCGAGGTATTGCAGGACGTCGTAACACACCGTGAGGTCGAAGGGATCCGCCGAGAAGTCCGCGAGCGACCCCTGCGTCCAGCCGAAGCGTTCGCAGAGATAGGCGCTGTATTCCAAGCCCGTATATTCGGCGCGTGGAAAGGCGCGCGTGAGCGGTGTGCGCAGCAGTCCGATGCCACAGCCCGCGTCGAGCATGCGTCGCACCGGCAAACCGATGTGATTGGCATACGCGGCGATGAGCTTCGCCCGCGCCTTCATCTCCGCGCGCGAGACCACCGCGGTGCGCGCGTTGAAATAGAAGCGCTGGTAATAGGCCTTGTCGAACTGCGTGCTCAAGGGCGAAGTTTGGCCAGCTCGCGCCGCACGGAGCGGCGCACCAGCCATCCACCCGCAAGGCCCACGAGGCCAATGACCACGGCAATGCTCGGACCTAACCAGTTGTCGGCGAACAGCGCGACGCGGGCGCGCATCGGATCCGCCACTTTGTAGACCATGGGCACCTGCGCGCCGATCGCAAAACGCTTCGAGGTCGTCGCCAGCTGGCCGTTGATGGTGACGATTTCGCCGGTGGCCGTCTCGAAGCGGATGCGGGGACGGTAACGCGTGGAATCCCCGTCGCGGACTTCGTGGTAGCTAACCACCTCGCCGGTGGTCTTTTGCGTGTCGCCGGCAAAGGAGAGCGTGCGCCAGGCGAGAAACGCCGCTAACAGCAGGCAGCCCATGCCCAGCGCCAGCAGCAGCCGCGCCGCGAGATCGAGAATTCGAAACGCCATTTGCACGATTCAGGGAATCACAATAGATTCGCGAGTCTATTCGATGTGAGGAGCACGATGAGCGAGCCGGAGAAGAAAGGATCCAAGTGGCCATGGATTCTGGTACCCATTGCCGCGTTCAGTATTTTCTTCGGATTGCGCGAATGCCAGAACCGCATTCCGCCCGCCGGGGATGCGACGCCGGAAGTTCCGGCGCCGCAATGAGGCTTGAGGCTTACTGCTGATTCAGTTTGAAAGTCACTCGCAGGCGATGCCACTGAGGTATCGCCACGCCGTCGCGCGTGGCGGGTAGCAGCCGCCAGTTGCGCTTCGCCTCGGCCAGCGCCGCACGATCCAGCTCTTCAAACCCCGTGCTCTTGATGACCCGCGCATCGGCCACGCGGCCATTGGCCAGCACGTAGATCTCGAGGTCGATGTTGCCCTGGTTGCCCTCGCGGATCATGCGCGCCGAGTACGGCGGCCGGCTCAGAGGGTTTCGCGGGTCCTGGCGGACGCTGACGATCTGCGGCTGGGGTTCGGCGCTGCCGGCGGTGGGATGCGGGTTCACGTAGTCGTCTGGCACGGGTGGCGCGGTGATGACATCCGGTTGTTCGAAGTCCAGGGGCGGGAGTTCGTTGGGCAACACCACGCCTTCATAGCGGATGACCGGCACGTCAGGAGGCGGCGGCAACGGATCATCGGGCGGGCGAGGCTCGTCGATGAATCTGCCCTCGAGGACTGGTTCCTCCATCGGTGTGCCGATTCCAAGGCTTTTCATGATGGCGAACAGAACGGCGACGTGAATCGCCGCGACCATGCCCATTCGACCTAATGCGCCCAGTGGGCGCCCCACAGTGCGAGTAACCATGTCGACCTCCGCGGCAAGGGGGAAATCAGCCGCCTGAATGGGTCAACGCACCGTGTTTGCAGTGCGGGTTAGGAGTGTCAAATGAGACCGCGCGAAGGCGTAGCTGCACGGTTACCATAGCGCCCCTTTTATGAGCCGCCGCCAGCCAAAAGTCGGGTTCGTCAGCCTCGGTTGCCCCAAGGCCCTGGTGGATTCCGAACGCATCATTACCCAGCTTCGTGCCGAGGGTTATCAGGTCGCGGCCAGTTACGACGCAGCGGACGTGGTCGTGGTGAACACCTGCGGCTTCATCGATTCCGCCGTCGATGAATCGCTCGATGCCATTGGCGAAGCGCTGGAGCAGAACGGCAAGGTCATCGTCACCGGCTGCCTCGGAGCGCGGCCGGAAAAGATTCTGGAGCGGCATCCGAAGGTGCTCAAGGTCACGGGGCCGCACGCCTATGAAGATGTGATGGGCGCGGTGCACGAGCATCTGCCGCCGAAGCACGACCCGTTCCTCGACCTGGTGCCACCGCAGGGGATTCGCCTCACGCCGCGCCACTACGCCTATCTCAAGATCTCCGAAGGCTGCAACAACAAGTGCAGCTTCTGCATCATCCCGTCGATGCGCGGGTTGTTAGCCAGCCGGCCCATCGACGAGGTGCTGCGCGAAGGCGAGAAGCTGGCGCGTGCGGGGGTGCGCGAGCTTCTGGTGATCTCGCAGGACACCTCGGCGTATGGAGTGGACATCCGGTATCGCGCGGCAGAGTGGCGCGGTCAGCAATATGAAACGCGCTTCCTCGATCTCGCGCGGGGTTTGGGCGAGCTCGGGATCTGGGTGCGCATGCACTATGTGTATCCATATCCGCACGTCGACGACGTGATCCCGCTGATGGCCGGGCGCAAGATTCTTCCCTACCTCGACATTCCGTTTCAGCACGGCAGCCCCACGGTGCTGAAGCGCATGCGCCGCCCGGGCCAGGTGGAAAAGACGCTGTCGCGCATCAAGGCCTGGCGCGAGGTGTGCCCGGACCTGACGATCCGCTCGACGTTCATCGTCGGCTTCCCGGGTGAAACAGAAGCCGAGTTCGAAGAGTTGTTGGACTGGCTGGATGAAGCTCAGCTAGACCGCGTGGGTGCGTTCAAATATTCGCCGGTGGAAGGCGCGGCCGCGAACGATGTGGCGCCGCACGTGGCACCCGAGATCCAGGAGGAACGCCTCGCGCGTTTCATGCAGAAGTCCGCCGGCATCAGCGCGGCGAAGCTGGCCGCGAAAGTCGGCAATCGCCTGCAGGTGCTGGTCGATGGCATCAACGGCAATGTCGCGGTGGCACGCAGCATGGCGGATGCGCCGGAGATCGATGGCGTGGTTCGTATCGCCAGGGGCGGCAAACTACCGGTGGGCGAGTTCGTGGACGTGGAGATCACGGGTTCCAGCGAGCACGACCTCGACGCGAAGATCCTGAAGACGCACTGAGTCGCCTCGTTTCGGCCCTATTGAGCTCTGGCCCCATTTCAGGTGGCGAGTCGCGGATAGGTGAAGAACAGGAAGTGCGTGGCATTCACGCCGAAGTGCACAGCCATGGCGGCTTCGATGCGCTGCGTGCGCATGAACGCCCAGCCATAGGCGGCGCCAGCCACAGCGGCGGCAATCGCGTAATCCAGGCCGCCGCCAAAGTGCGCGAGACCAAAGAGGGTGGCGCCGATAACCAGCGCCACGCCCGCTGCAAGCGCGCGGTTCGAGCCGACCCGCGACAGCTCATGCTGAAGAAAGCCGCGAAAGAAGGCTTCCTCGGCCATGCAGGTGAAGAACAGGTTGACGGGTGCGAACAGCAGGAACAGCTGGGTCCACTTGGGCGCGAAGCTGCTGTAGCCCAAACCGATGACGATGGCCATTCCGACCACCGCGGTGAGCGTGAACACGGGCAATGCGCGTGCGAGTACGCGGCCAAGTTCGCGCCAGGAACGTACGAGCAGCGGGTTTATGAGCCCCAGAATGATGATGCCGGTGACCACTTTCGGGAAACCGACGGAAATGCCATAGGGCGTGGCGCCTTCGGACAGCACCTGCGGCTGCACGAGCACGATGCGGTGAAAGCCTGGCAGCAACGCCAGGCCCATGGCGAGCGCGTAGAGGGCGAATACCAGTCCGGCGAGAATCTGCCAGGCTATTTTGTCAGGCGACGTTGAATCGCGCGCGCGGGTGTAGGCGATGGCCAACGCCGCAAGCATCGCGATCCAGACGGCCGCGAGCCAGTGGAGCGCATCGGTGAAGATGCCCGCGAGCACAGCCGCGATCAGCGCCGTGATCCACACAGCGCGATGCACCCACAGCCCGAGAACTGCGGTGAGCAACAACAGGAATGGCAGGTAGTGGGCCGTCACTGGTAAATGAGGTCTGACCCCATTTCAGAGTGCCCGGTACTTGAAGTTCCTGAAGCGAACTTTTCCGTTGCCGGAAGCATATAGCCCGGGCCGCAGGCTCAGGAAATCGTACGCGACGTTGTGGTGATAACCCGAAACTTCCATCTGCGTGTCGAACTTGGTCCAGGTGGCGCCATCGGGCGAAGTGTAGAACGTGACGATGTGCTGATTGTTCTCGCAGCGGACGAACATGCGCCGCTCGATGCCGGCGGGCTTCCTGCGATTGGCGTCGATCGCCGTACGATGCCGCACGAGCTGACGTTCGTTGAACCCCAGGCCGCAGTACATGCGCTTGTTGTAGAAGAAAAGTACGCCTCCGGTGGCCGCGCCCTCGACTTCGATCTCCACCTCGCAAACGTAGGCCTGATCGCCGGTGATGCAGGTGATGGGCGAGCAGTTGGCCGGGCTGTCGCCCTTGCCGGCGATCACCAGTGCACCTTTCTCATGAGTGGCGCGCGCGCGTTCATTCGCGCCCGGATCGTAGAACGCCCACTGGATACCAAATTTGTCTTTGCTGAAGTCGTCGGACAGCGCGACGTGGTGATTCTGCGCGGCGAGCTGGGCGGGCTTCCTTTGTGGCGACGACAGATCCTTGCCGAGAAAGCGGAACCAGCCGTCGTCCGTCCATTCGATGCGATCGAGCAGCGTCTGGCGGCCGAGCGTCCAGTAGCCGTTTTCGTAGCCGTGATAGACGCTCCACCAGTCGCCTGCCGGTCCCTCAACCAGCGTGGCATGGCCGCGCGACCACCATTTTTCGCGCGCATCCGTGGTGCGCACCAACGGATTGTGGGGGCAGTTCTCCCACGGGCCATGGATCGATTTCGAGCGTGCCGCGATCACCATGTGTCCGGTAGGTGGGCCGGCGGTGCCGCCGACCGCGGTAACCATGTAGAAGTATTTCCCATGGCGCATGACCTTGGGACCTTCCGGCGAGAAGCTCTCCACCACCCAGTCGTCCGGATAACGCCAGGGATCGTAGACATGTTCGACCGCGCCATCAGTGGCGAGTCCGCCTTCCCTGAGACGCACGCGATCGCCGCCCGAAAGGAAGAGATAACGCTTGCCGTCCTCGCCGACGATGTGTCCCGGATCGATGTGCGCCGGAAGATTCAGGTCGATGGGCTCGCTCCACGGTCCACGCATCGACGCGGCGTGCACCACGTAGTTAGAGCGCCTTGTCCCGGTCCGCGCCGGGAAGTAGATGAAATAGCGGCCCTTGTGTTTGGCGATGTCGCAGGCCCACACCGAACCGACGGGCGTCGTCAGCGCCGGGCCCATGGGATCCCAGTTCACCAGGTCGCGCGAATGCCAGATGACGATGCCGGGATACGAATCGAATGACGAGAAAGTCATCCAGTAGTCCTCGCCATCCTTGAGGATGGTGGGATCCGGGCGGTCGCCGGAGAACACCGGATTGAGGAAAGTGCCATCGCCGAGGTCGGCAATTCGCTGGCCTTCGAAACCCCTGCCCCAGCGCATGGCCGACAGGCCGGTGCGTGAACAGTCCTTGGGCGCGGCCTCTGCGGCGGGAATGGCAGGTGCCGCGGCGACGGCTCCCCCCAACACCAGCGACTTCAGCGCGTCGCGTCGCGTGCTCTTTTTCATGCCGCAAGATAGCCAGAATTGGCACCGGTGTCATTCCGAGGCCAGGCGCCGCCCCGGTGTCAGTTCCGCGATATCCCAGGTTCCGCGACCTGTGGCAGTTCGGAATCTTCGTCGACAGGCTTCAGATCCGGGTAATCGCGCGCCACGCGGTCGATGATCTCCACGTCGTAAGAGCTGATCACTCTGGCAACCCCGCGCTTGTAGCCCGCGAATTCTTCGGCCGAAATTTCGGCTTCAACGGGTTTCAACGATGAGATCAGCTGGTCAATGTGAGCGTTGACCAACGCGACGATCTGTTCAGCCAGCTTGCGTTCCATCAGGTGCGACCCCTTTTGCTAGGAAATGGGGAGTGTCCCCATTTACTCGACGGTGACGGACTTCGCGAGGTTGCGCGGCTGGTCCACGTCGGTGCCCTTGAGGATGGCGACGTGGTACGCCAACAACTGCAGCGGCACGGTGTACACAGCCGGCGCCTGGAAATAGCTGACGTGTTTGGGCATCTGGATGACGGTCACGCCGTCCGAGGACACGAAGCCCGAATCCGGATCCGCGAACACGATGAGTTCGCCGCCGCGCGCGCGGACTTCCATGAGATTGCTCTTCAGCTTCTCGAGAAGGTCGTTGTTTGGGGCCACGGTGATGACGGGCATGTCCGCATCCACCAGGGCGAGCGGACCGTGCTTCAGCTCGCCGGCGGGATACGCCTCGGCGTGGATATACGAGATTTCCTTGAGCTTGAGCGCCCCTTCCATCGCGATGGGATGCAACGCGCCGCGTCCGAGGAACAACGCGTGCTGCTTGTCGGCGAATCGCTTGGCGAGATCGAAGATGACCGGGTCCAGCGCCAGCGTCTTCTCGATGACCGAAGGAATCTCGATGAGCCGCTGCACCAGGCTGCGCTCGCGCTCGGCATCGGCGGTGCGCTGCTTGGCGAGCGCAATCACCAGCATGCTGAGCGCCGTAAGTTGCGTGGTAAAGGCCTTGGTCGACGCCACGCCGATTTCCGGGCCGGCACGCGTGAGCATGACGAGCTCGGATTCGCGCACGAGAGAACTCTCGGGCACGTTGCAGATGGCCAGCGAGGATAGATAGCCAGCCTGCTTGGCGAGGCGCAGCGCGGCCAGGGTGTCGGCGGTCTCGCCCGACTGCGAGATGGTGACGAACAGTGAGTTCTTGGGCACCACCGGGTTGCGATACCGGTATTCGCTCGCGATCTCCACGGTGCAGGGGACCTTGCAGATCTGCTCGATGAAGTAACGCGCGACGACGCCGGAGTGGTAACTGGTGCCGCAGGCGATGATGTGCACGTGTTCGGTGTGCTTGAAGATCTGCGTTGCCGCAGGGCCGAAGGCGGCCTCCAGCAAACGGCCGTTGGCTACGCGTTCGGCCAGCGTGTCGGCGACGGCGCGCGGCTGCTCGTGGATTTCCTTGAGCATGAAGTGGCGGTACTGGCCCTTTTCCGCGGCATCAGCCGACAACTCGCTCTCGCGCACGGGCCGCTCGGCGGTGTCGCCATGCTTGTCGAGCACCTTGATCGATGTGCGGTGAATGTCGGCGACATCCCCTTCTTCGAGGAACATGAAGCGGCGTGTCACGGGCAGCAGCGCGGCGACGTCGGAGGCAACGAAGTTTTCGCCGACGCCCAGGCCGACGACCACCGGGCAGCCTTCGCGCGCGAGGATGATGCGCCCCGGCTCGGTCTCGCTGACGACCGCCAGGGCGTAGGCGCCTTCGAGCTCCGCGACGGTCGCGCGCACGGCCTTGAACAGATCTTTCTGCGATTGCAGATGGAAGTGCACGCGATGCGCGATCACTTCCGTGTCGGTCTCGGACGTGAAGGTGTAACCGGCCTTCTGCAGGTCCGCGCGCAGCTCTTCGTGATTTTCGATGATGCCGTTGTGAACGATGGCAAGACCGTCGCGCGAGATGTGCGGATGTGCATTCCGCTCACTCGGGACGCCGTGCGTGGCCCAGCGTGTATGCGCGATACCGAGTTTGCCGTGAGTGGGCGTCTGCGT